>JAICEO010000053.1 GCA_025924135.1 Nitrososphaeraceae archaeon
GATTTTTAAATATCGTGTATTAGACAAGGATAATACCAAAACACCATAGGCATATTCCCTAACAAGGAAGCCATAGTCTGTATATTCGTCTTTTCCCTAACCTTAGGCATATATCCAGGCTATTGTTTTTAGTATGAGTATTCTAATAATTATAATCTATATTATAGATATATTATTTTTAGTTTTATAACTTCATGTGGAAATAATCATGGTTTGCACCGAACCATAATGGAATATTTTTTATTCGACAATATCTTTTATTAACATTAATTTTCTAACAATAAAAGCTAAATAAAAGATAGTAGAATCTCTATAACAATAGACTCTCACTTTAGCACCGCTATAGGTATTACACTATCAAATAGTTACAAATTTTTTAAAATCTTGATATTTGTAGAATATATAATGTCATAGCATATTTTTACTTAATAATTGGTAATGTAAACCTAAATGTTGCTCCTTTGCCATCAGAATTGTTTTCTGTCCATATTTTACCTCCATGAGCTTCCACAATACTTTTTGAAATGTATAAACCAAGACCAGTTCCTCCAGATTCAGGTTTTGTTGTAAATTTTTGAAATAATCTTGGCAAGATTTGCGAGTCTATACCTATACCATTATCTCTAATTTTTACAGATACAAATTCTTTTTCATTGCCCTCCCTCATTTTTTCCAATATTATTTCAATTTTCCCATCATTTGATGGAATAAACTTTAATGCATTTTTTACTAAATTACTAATAACTTGATAGATTCTCTGTTTATCTGCAAATACCATTATTGGTTCTTTTGTTGGTTGAAAGATAAATTTGACATTTTGTTGGTTTTTGGTATTATCATTTAAATTTTTCTTTGGTGTTAAATCTCTTATAACATTATTTATTTTTTCATTCATATCAAACCTAGTTTTTTCTAATTTTATATTTCTACGTTCTATTTTTGCTATATCCAAAATATCTTGCGTTAATTTATATAATCTTTCAGCATTTCTTTTTATAGGAGTTAGAAAATCCTCTTTTTTATCGGGAAATGCCTCTAGCATTTCACAATATCCAATTATAGATTGTATAGGTGTTCTCAATTCATGAGCTGCTATATCTATAAACTCTGTCTTTAAGAGGTCTACCTGCTTTAATTTTTCAAATAGTTCGGTTTCTCTCCATAGAGTTTCAAATATTGAGATATAAGATAAAACAGTAGACTTGCTATTGGAATAGATTGCTGTGCCTACTATTGTTGATATTGCTGATGATTGTGCAGATGCCATAGGCTTATCTTCTTTTTGCTTCCAACAATGATAGTAATTGTCTATATTGTCATCTTTATCTTTTAATTCTATTACAAGAGAATTTTTTCTGTCAGTAATCAAATATTTGTTTTTAATACCTGTTTCAGTTTCAATATACTTAATATCAATATTACTAATATCCTTCAATTTCTGTAATGATTCTTCTATTGATGAGTCCTTTGGAGTTAGCATTCTAACATTTATGCCATTATTTGATAGTTCGCTAATGTAATCCATTACTCCTACGCTTTCTTGTAATTTAAATGCCTTAACCGTAGAATATATTATCTGTATTTCTTCTTTTGTTGTCTTTAAAAGATGCCATTCCAAGGATTGTGATTCATCTGCATTTCTAATTATCTCTGTAAATTCTGGTTCAATACCTTCTTCAATTTCCTTTATCCTTTCTTCTGAAGAAATTGCCTTATTCCAAAGAATATCAAAAACATATTGCTGTTGTTCTCCAATCTCTTTTACATTGCTAAATATGAGTTGTTTTGATGGTTTTGCTTTTTGCAAGGTAGCAGTAGCAATGTATTCTTTTCCGTTATCGTTTATCTCAAAATTACCTTTAACTTCATCTAAATGTCTCACTTCTGCATTAAATTCTTTGATTATTTGCTTACAATAAGAGATGTTTTCTTTGTTAATGTCAGTAATATATCTAAAATTTACTCCTCTATCCTTTGCATTGATTCTTGCTTCTTTTATAGATTGGACATCAATCATAACAGAAGGTCCATTCGCATCTAGACATGCATCGAGTTTATTTTTTGTATTATTAACAAAATTCAGAATAACATTATTTGCCTCTTCAATACCATGATATACTAGAGTCTTTTCTTCTTTTTCTAATTCTTCGATTATAGTGCTTTTTTCTTTATAGATAGAATCATCGTTATTAATGATGAAATTATTATTGGTATTCTCATCATTTAGTTTATCATTATCAGAAGACATTACTTTTTACACTTTCCCAATATCATTATAATATACTTTTATTTTATAAAGGAATTAATCTGAAATATTAATGATAATATTCAAGTTATAGCAATGAATTTTTTTTATTTTATATTGTTCAAACAATAGCGACATTATTAATGAATCAATTGAAAATTGCTCGCCTTTAACATTTATGAAATTTGGATATAAGTTTCTAAATAATAAAAGCTAAATATAAGTTATAATATCTCTACAAAATAGACTCCTATTTTAGAACCGCTATCGGTATTACTCCCGACCGGCCCGTAGTTTTCTCGGGTTCATCTACTTTACCTATAATTCTCTAAATTTGACCAGGTTGTAGAGAAAAGACATGAGAAATAGAATCTTTCACCTTTTTGATTGCTTGTATCATTTGAGGATATAGCCAGTATTTGTCTTCTTTTGTAATTTGTAGGTTTTACAAGTTATCGCATTCACTATAATATTCCAAATAAATCCAATCAAATTTTTTTAAACTAATCTACCTTCTAACAAGCCGCTAATCCAACTAGTGGAAATGCTAGTGATGGTAATGTCTCTAACATCACTGAAGAAGCAAAGAATATTGGAAAAAAACTGACTGAAGTTGCAAAAAAACTCAATGAAACAATTAATAAAAAAATGAACGATTTAGAGAAATAAAAAATATCAATTGCTTAAGTAAATAGTTTTTATATGCTTGAGTGTGTTTAAAAGGATTAGGTTGATAGGTTAAATAAATTCTAATGATAAAGCTATATACAAGATACTTCTAGCGAATTCATATAAATATTCAAAAAATATTACATATTCAATTGATTAGTATACAATTATCCATTTTTTTCTCATTAGTTGTTACAGGCATTTCAAATGTTACTATTATGATTTTCCCATCATAGCATTCTATATTTTTCATTATAAAATTTGTTATTCCTTCTAAAATGAATTTGTCACCTTCTTTTCTTCCTCTAACAACAAATTTGAATTTATCTTCCATTACCAAGTACTAGTAGATAGTCACCATTTGTTATTATAGTTTATGAAAACAAAAAAAGTATAATATATATTATAAACATAATTTATTAGTAACATTTTTCCGAATTGATTTATGAATAAAAATTAGCTGACGAAAATTATAAAATATTCCCTACACTGACACGCTTAGTTTATTTGATGAGATTCTAAAGTTGACGTTTCAAATTCTTTTGTTTTTTATAATTCTGTATTTTTGTTCTTAAATATAAAATATATTATTGAAATATGAAAAAGTTAATTAAAATAGTACTTATTATTATTTAATGAGAATGAACTTCTTAATAACTGTAGTAGGAATAAGTATAGTTTCACTTCTCTTAGCAAGTCCATTCTTTTTACAAACACAAAATGCATACGAAAGGGAGATTTTTGGACAAGGGTATCCCGTTGAACTGAGCAGAGATTCAGATGAAGCTACAGAACAGGAAGAAGAGGCAATGGAAGATGCAGAAGAGAATGATGATGATGATGACGATTGATAATAATAACTAGCCTAATTTTTTGAATCATTTATCAAAAACCAACGAGTTTTTTACATCAATCTACCTGTCAATTCACGAATTCTGAATAGAACATAATCAATAGTATCTTCCTCTTCTCCGTACTTCCAAACTTCATCTTTTAATAGAGCTTGTTGCTTTTTGTTTATAGCTATATTTCTTTTTTTATCAAGTTCTTCGATAATATTGTCTATTATTACGCGTTCATCCTCTTGTTGAGTATTCTCCATATCCGCTTTATATTTCTCCAAAGTCCAATCTATCAATTATATAATCTTTTGATGACGTTCATTATAGGCAGGATGGCAATTAGGTCTAATCATTTTTTGACGTTCATCTTTAATAGATAACAACTGATTTTCAAATTTGTTTGTAGCTTCATTTTGATTTATCCATGGGTCCATATTTGGCAATTTTTACAATATACACAAAAAAGATGGTTATTTATCAATTTGATAGATACATTAAGAGAGGGAGGGAGGCAAACAGTCCTTCTATAAAGTTGTTGCTTATTTGATAATTATATCAACCAAAAAAAAAACAAATAAGATTGTATAAGAGAAGAGATATTAGATTTTGTAATAAACAATTAAGAATCATTTTCAGAATTGATTTAACTAAGAAAAATTAGCAACTTCAACCAACAATAACTATAGGATGGAAATATTTGTTTTGAAAGTCTTGAGTAAAAAGAGAAGGAATAACATCCCGTCAGGTAGGAAAATAAATAATTACATTTATTTCCCATTTATAACTGTAGTAAAATCTCTACTAAATCCAATTCATAATGCGAACCTTTCGACTGATACTGAAGTTTGAGTATTAACCCCATGTAAAACCCAGTAAATCTATTTGACCTTGTACGCTTCCATTTGTATCCCCTAGCCATATCAATACACTTATTCCACCATCATATGCTGAAACATTCCAAACACTTAATCTTTTTAATAATGGGTTTGAGCCTGCAGTAGCGCATGTATTATTTTCATTTCTTTCGGCAACAGAAGCAAATACTTAGGTTTCACAATTGACTAGTTCACTTGGGAAGTTATAAAAGTCATACCACCCAATACCGCTATCTATTTCTGTAATTTCTCGATGCGTAAATTTGTAGTCTTCAAATTTTTTTATTTTGTTAGAATCTACTTCTATTTTTTTATGGGGGAGTTGTTCTAGTTCCTCTTTTTCCATTAATATGCTATATTTATAATATATTTAAATTTATTTTAGGTCATAAAACCGAAGATGCATATATGCGATATGATTAAGAAGAAAGTGAACATATGTAGTACAATAAAAATAAATAATTAATACTGCAGTATACAACAACTTTTAGCTCCATGGTGCTATAAGCGGTACTAACGGAACATCAATTCAGGTAGCAGCTATTTGTTTTGACAATGAACCATTGAGACCTTAACTTTCAATCATTTTTTTATTTTTTAAATAACCGAAAATTATGTTATTACTTTAATATTTTAAAACGATTTTAAAAAATAAGTTTCTAATAATTAAATCTAAATACAAGTTATGTGAATTCCCCTATATGACCAGTTCAAATCCCTTTGAATAAATGAATTTGTTAATTCACTCATTAATTGGATTATAAACAAAAATACAGAGATAGAACAGAATTAGTAGCAACTAGACTATCGTTTTTTCTATCTTTTCAGAGTATATTATAACAATCATTTATAATAAAATCATTCATATTTTATAAATAAAGAAAACTAATAACATTATACTTGTTATTTTTATCCAAAAGCAAAAGTAGATAATTGTAAAAGAGATTTTATGTCATTAATTACTATATTAAAATTAAATAGAAAGAATATTTTTTTAAAATCTTTTTCATACGCAGTCTCAGGTTTTTCACTTATTTTTATAGGGTATCTTTTAATTGAAACTCTATTACATTATCCGCCAAGAATGATAGGCATTTCTCCCTAAGTAAAAGAAAAGTTTAGTCAAAATAAAGCGTTTGTTGTTAGATATTTTTCTATTGAATAGTTATAAATATTTCTTATATTATATAATCAAATCTATAGTTTTTCGAATACTAAATTGTTTTTATCATCTACAAAATTTTCATATAATCATGAGAAGTTAGTTGCAGCCTTTTAGATAGCCATGATGGAATTGAAATATTCAAATGATTATCTTTTTACCATTTCATTTAAATGATAAAAAGTATTTTCCTATAATTCACTTGTCTATATATTCCCAATATATAATGACTGTTCTTTATATTTTCTATATTACAATAATGGAATTCTTGCAATTATGTCATAATTTGAAATCTTGCAAATACAAACTGTTTCAAAAAACTCCAAAAATGATAAAATTCAAAGACATTTATTGAAACTTCTTACTCTAATTATTATATATTATAGTTATTACAGTCCATTATGGAAATAAAAATCCATTCAATAGTAATTACATCAATTCTAGCATTTGTATTACTTGGTTCAGTAGGCATACCGATAGCATATGAAAATGTGTTTGCCCAAGGTGAAGGTTCTGGTGGAATGACGGGAAGTGGCGATAATGAAACAACAGGAGGAATGACCAACGGTAACAATGCCACAGGTGGAGGAATGTCTGAAGGTAAAACTGACCCTAATGGGGAAGCAACGGACCTAGGTACTGGTGGACCATAAAAAATTATTATTAACAAATTTTCTAGATATTTAAAAATATAATATTATCTACTCATATCTAAATTATTTGTAAGAAGTTTAGCAATTTTATTATTTTGTTTGTTTTTTCTTTCCAACTGTTCTATTTATGTTCTAATATCTTCTGTGGTTATTTGAACTACTATAAACTGTTAAACTCTTTATTTCACTTTATTGAACTCTACAATATGCAGTGTTCAAACCCCCTACTAGAGTATTTCAGAAATTGTTTATTTTTCATTTTTCTAGTCCTATTAGATACAAAATATTTATAATTGATATTTATCTATTTTAATTTTTATTGGAGGTAATATTATCCCATATTGTTATATATTTTGTGACACTAAAAATAGCAATGACTTTAACATTATTATTACTGTTATCATCACTAATAGCAGTAGGAACTTTCATTACTTTATTGCAACAAGTGGATGGTCAAAATAATGATGCTCAACAACAACAAACATCATCACAAACAACTGAATCCGAATCTGCGTCTGCATCTTCTACTATAGATTGTAAATCTATTGCTTCTCAAATTGGTTCAAATGCATTCCCAATTCAAAATCCAAATCCAGAAATTTGTGATATCTCTATAATGCGAGATTCTCCACAAATAACCGACCAAAATGGAACAGTATTAAATAAATTCTTAGTTGTAAATACTCTTATTGAGATAATGGGACATTCACCAACATCTGCTGATAGAGGGGGAAGCACTGACAACACTAGTACAACAGTGAATGCTTCATCACCCACATCAAATACACAAAAGGTAATGGCAATGGTGGAGGTTGCACTATTACAGACTGAACTAAAACCTGTATTGAATTTGATATCAAAAACTAATTGGACTGTAGTAGCAATACATAACCATGCAATTTTAGAAAATCCAGATACAATATTTATCCATGCTGATGTAAAAGGTCCACTAACAAGTATAATTACGCCGATTAAAGAAGTTATAGCACTTCAACAACAATCAGCTAAAGGTCAAGGACAAGAAGCAGAAAATCCATTAGCAGAGATAGGAGAGAAACTAGGTGAGGTATTTACAGGTGGAGATAAGGAGAAAAAATAACAGTTATTATTCACTCGACTCTCTATTTTAATAAATAAATAAAATTCTTATTTTTTCTGATAGTAAATCCTATTTTCATTGCTGTTATTATAATACTATTTTTACAAATCAGGTACATACAAGAATAATTATACCCTCTATATTGTAATACTAATTTTATTTGATAAAAAAAATTTTCAAAGAATAAAATAATAGCAACTATGACATTGGTAGGAAGTTTCAACAGTAATTAACAATAATAGTAGCAATATGTTTGTAAATGCTCAAGCTTAAAAACAAACGCCACTTAAAGTAGAAGCACCAGAAAAAGGGACTATCTTTGTTTTTAACGAAAAGAGTAGACCAGCAAACGAGCCAGAAAAATGTGCTGCCTTGGCAAGTGTAGTTAAAGGAAAAGCAGTGCCTGATTATAACGATTATTTTTCTTTTTTATATATTCATATTATTATCGTATTGTTACTCTGTCTTTAAATAAGTTTATAATAGTTTATTTTACAACAATTTATCCCTCAATTCTTATATAGTTTATAAACTCATTTGTGTTACTAAGTCTTAAAGGGGCCTGAATGAATTAATGTCTTTATCGTTTTCCATTTTTACATTTGTTCAGGCTTCAACGAAATAATGGAATTTACAGAGCAACACTAATTTAGTATATTCTAAATTATCAAGATAATTCTAAAATAAGTTTCTAATAATAAAAGCTAAATACTTGTTAGTATATTTACAATAACAGACCCAATACACAAAAAGGTCATTTATCAATTTGACAGATACATTAAGAGAGGGAGGGAGATAGCACTTCTGTAAAGTTGTTGCTTATTTCATAACTATATTAACCAATAAACAAAAAGACGTAAGATTGTATAAGAGAACATATATTTAACTTTGGAACAAATAATTCAATAAATTCTTTTTACAATTAATTTCACTAATAAAAATTAGCGACTATAAATCACAGTAAACATTCATTAATCTAATTCTCTAAGTTGCTTTATAGAATATCTTATTCTACTATTATTCGTAGTTCAAATATATTTTTTAATTGTTATTTTATCATGCACAAGTCAATACGACTAGGATTTACTTTTGGACTTTTAGCAAGTTCATTGGTAATGTTATCAATAATGCCATTACTCAACAGCAACAACAATACATTAGCAATGGCACAAGAATACTATGGCGATAGTAGTAATTATTATAGCCAATATCCAACTGATGACAAGAAATATGAGTGTAGAACAGGTCCATTTGAAGGCTTCTTTGTAAGTTCAGTAGAATTTTGTAAACATGTTAAATTTGATGATAAAAAACGAGATGGTAAAGTAGGTCCACAAGGTCCACCTGGCCCACAAGGTCCACCTGGACCATCAGGAGCAACAGGAGCAACAGGTCCAGAAGGTCCACAAGGTATACAAGGAATTCAGGGCCTAACTGGAGCAACGGGAGCAACTGGGCCTCCAGGAATTACTACTTTAAACTCCACAAATTTATATCCAACAAATCTTACTTTTGCGATTGTGCCTAATGGTCAAACCAATGGTACTTTGGCTACCTGTGATGATGGAGATGCTGTACTTAACGGAGTCTATCAGGTTTTAACTTCCGAATCAGTCAATTCTAAAATCAACGTAATATTTGAGGGAGCTTTCCGCTCATCATCCTTGTCGGATGTCGCTGATGCATACGGGATATTTATTGCATATTCTAATGCGACCGGTACTGCAGCACTCTTGTTTGCAACTGCTGAATGCTTTGACAATCCACCAGCTCACATCCCTTAAATCTCCATCATTTTTTTTAATAACCGAAAATTATTTTATTACTTCTAATATTGAAAATATCAACTTCAAATTAAGTTTCTAATAATAAAAGCTAAATAATATGTAATAGAACCCTACTACATAGAGGGCACTATTCCCGACCAGCTTGCTTCAAAAGTAGTAGAACCCTACTATTTGGAGCTGAATCCGCCTAATGACATTAAAATTTGAGTTATAATGAAAAGATATAGCAAGATTATGATTCTTTAATTATTTTTTTACCTTTTATACTATACAAACAAATCTTTTCCTCATGCGTTCACTGGTATTCAAGACCCAGAATGAGTTAGGGAAGATTTATCATCACGGGAAATTCTTATAAAAAAAAATAAATTTAAATAAAAAATTATAGAAAGCTGATTAATATTTAATGTTCTAACATTTTTCAGCATTATAATTATTTATAAATAATAGATATCCAATAATACTATAATCATTCACTAAATAAAACATATAGTATATGTTACTGAATGATTCTACTAATTCTAAATATAATTAAAAAGATAGTTAACAATATGTACAAATCGTCTATTATAGGATTCTTCTTGCTTAGCAGCCTCATTTTTGGAGGTGCCAACATGATGGTACTTCAAGGAGCTGCAGCACAGGATTATGACTATGACGATAAACAATATGGGGATTCTTCTTATTCAAGTTATAGAGACAATAATAACAACAACTATTATCCATCAGAAGATTATGATAACAACAAAAAATATGTCTGTGAAAATGGTCCATTTGAAGGTTTTTTGGTAAGTTCAGTAGAATTCTGTAAACCAGATATAACTGTTCCAACTGATTTTCCTACTATACAAGCTGCAATAAATGCTTCAAATCCTGGTGACACAATAAAAGTATTACCTGGTATTTACACTGAACAACTCACAATCAATAAGAGTTTAACAATCATAGGTTCAGGTTCAAAATCTACAATAATCCAAGCACCAGATGTATTAAATCCAAGTCCAGTAATACCTTTTCCTGGCAGAGCAAATATAGTTGAAATTTTTAATGAAGCAATCGCTACCATGAAAGGATTTACCATCGCTGGTCCAAGTGGAAATATTTGTGAAGGGTTAGCAGGAGTTAGTATACATGGCGATGCAACTCTTGAAATAGATTCTTCTGCTATTATCGGTTGTCTTCGTGAGGGTATTCTTGTAGGCTTGGCAGAATTTATTCCCAGAGGTCCACAAATAGGTCATGCAGTTATTACTAAAACAGATATTACTGATTACAGGGTTGTTGGGATACAAACAGGTGGAGAAAATACAACATTGGTAATTTCAAAAAGTCAAGTAATTGCTGCTGATGCACCTGAAGTTGTAGGTCAAATTGGGATTTTTGGTGCTATTGGTCCTAAAGTAGTAATTGTTGATAACAAGATTAGTGGAAATATTTGTAACAATCCTGAATGTGGTCCTGACTTTTTTACTCAAGTTCAAGGCTCTGGCATATTTCTTTTTGATGTCAATCAAGATTCAATAATCGCTGGTAATAAGGTAACAAATAATGATTTAGGTATTGCTTTAGCAGAAAATAGCGGATGTTGTAAAATTGAAAATAACAAATTATCTGACAACCGTTTCTTTGGAATTACAATAATTGATGGTGAAAATATAATTTCTAATACTAAAATCTTTGGAGGAAATGTTGGAGTAGCAGCAATAGCCTTCAGTGCTAATACAATTGCCACACTGGACAATGTTAAGATTGTTGGTGCGACAATTCCTGTGCAAGAATTTCCATCTGGTGGATTTACTGCAGAAGTAGTCATCTTACCTAATTCATTCCAAAATTCTAAGGATGGAAAACCTTACTTTCACTCAGAAGAGGTGATGTATTAAAATAAGGAAAGATTATTAAATTTTATTTGTTGATTAGGGCCAAAAGTTTTTAAATAAATTTTTTATTTGAGAATTTATTATTTATTTTACTTTATTTTTCTTGTACTCTAATTTGTAATTAATGAAAAAATTGATTATCTCTTCATTTTACAATTCATTGATTTCTAATAATAAAAGCTAAATACTATGTAGTAGAACCCTACTACATGGAGGGCACTACTCCCGACGGGCCCGTAGTTTTCTAGGGCCCACCTACTTGAATAGAACAATAAAATACTCTTACAAATTGCCAAATTAAATATTAGCGTGAAAG
The DNA here is from genome assembly GCA_025924135.1 of Nitrososphaeraceae archaeon. Taxonomy (GTDB): domain Archaea; phylum Thermoproteota; class Nitrososphaeria; order Nitrososphaerales; family Nitrososphaeraceae; genus TH1177. The sequence goes on from JAICEO010000053.1 coordinate 11,529, forward strand.
TTATCGAGATTTACAAAGACTATCTCAAGCTTGAAAATAAACACAAGATCCTATCAGTCCGAAGTTTATATTGATAATATGCTTGCATTTTTAAATTGTTTACAATTATAAAAGAAAATAACCTATATCAAAAAGAAGTAGTCACTGAAGTTAAACCTGCACAAGATTTACCATTAATAAAATTAGGGTAACTCAGTTAAAAAAATTGAAACAATTAGAATCTAGAAAAAATCAGATATATTATGATCTTTTAAAATTATAACAAAATTACATTTAGAAAGATTCGCGCGTACACTTCAATCCTTATGTCTTATTTTTACATTTTTCCTTATTATCAACTTTCGTTATTTAGTCCATTCTTTTTCATGAACTAAATTATATCTTGTTTGTAATTCTATTTTTGTATACACTTCCTAGCAGAACTAGCAAGTGTTCCTCATGTCAGTAAATGAAATCGTAACCTATGTTAGCAAGTACAACACATAATAAACAACATGTGGAAGACAAATTGAGCTAAAATAATCTATAAATTCAAAAAACTCAATTGTCGCATCAGCGGAAATTTCTGAAAAGGTAAGCAAGGATCTCAAAAAACGTGGATTTACTCTTGTTGGACATGCAATATGTTATACATTAATGCAAATTATAGCTATGGTAAATGATCATACCTCACAATGTCTTTTGTATCAAAAATGATTTTAAACTAGAATGATTCTATTAAGTCATGGCTAAAGGAAAATTTGCAACATCTGTTTCATGTATGGATGGGAGAATTCAGATTCCCTTAACTAATTGGATTAAAGAAAATTTTTCTGTAGACTATGTTGATACCATCACAGAACCCGGAATTGATAAACTAGTTGCAGACAATACTGATCTTGAATCAATTAAAACCAAAGTAGGAATATCAATCAATAAACACGAATCAGAATTGATTGTAGTGTCTGGTCATTATGATTGTGCAGGAAACCCTGTATCCAATGAAGAACACATTACTCAAATTAAAAAAGGAATTGAAGTTATCTCTTCATGGAATCTAGGTGTCAAAGTTATTGGCGTTTGGGTCAATGATACGTGGAAAATCAATACTGTCTAACTGTAAAAACGTCATTCTACTTGCTTTAACAAAAATTAAATTGATCATATCTATAGTAACGTATTTAAATCCATTTATCTCTTTTGAGGCGCCACAAAAATTAAGAAATTCTTTAAATTGATGTCTTTAAGAATGTATGGTATGAAGATATTATAAACTACTATAACAAATCAATATTTTTTGAAATATTCAATAAAATAACTTTACAACATTAAATCATCATTCACATTACATATCCACACCATCATCATTATCCCAACAACTGAATCCCAAATACAATACAAATAAAGATATATATGTATAAATTGATAAAGCATGACGAAATTGGAGAATTATTACAACAAAACAACTACAGCAATTAAAAATGACTAAATAGTTTAATATTTTTTGATATACTAAAACATATAAAAAATATTAGATATCACATATTTGTCTTTATTTAGGACACTGATTAATAATTTAACTGAACTCTAGAATTTTCTAATTTAGTTCCCAAATCTATCAGAATCTTTCCGAGATGATCTAAAATTTCTCTTGTAGTGTCAGCCATAAGTGTTGAGTTATTTTTCGCAATTGAAACAAATTCATTCCCTTCATTCATAATAATCATACTAGAATTTTGCCATTCTTTATTTGCCTTTTCTAATTCTGATAATCCTTCAGATACTTTCCCATTTATGAAATGTTGTGAAGCAGATGAAAGATGTGACTCTACAGAATTAAAATCTAGCTGTGTTTTAATTTTACTTATTAATTGATCAAAGTCTATCTGAATCTCGTTTTGAATGGTGTCTTTTACTATTTTAAAATCTCTAATAATCTGTTTAGGGTCAATAGAAGTATTAGATTGTGCATTGACTGAATCGACAAATATATAAGAAAATGAGACAGAAAGAACTATCAAAGCTAATACAGTAAAAAGAATTCCGATTCTTTCATACATGTATTGAGAATTGTTATAGTAGTATATAATTATGATATATGAATCCAAATCTAAATTCTTATGCATTTGTAGAAATATTTTATTAAGTAACGATCTCAAAATATTGTCACAATAATTCATTTCATCTTTAACATGGTCTGCAGTTGTAATTATCAATTCAGGATTAACAGAAATAATATTTTCGATGAAAAAATTATAATTTATTTCTTATTTTAGTTATACCTTTTTTTGTTTTATTTTTGCTAAAGATAATGCGATTGCAGATGATAGAATAACAAATATAATAATTAATGAAAGTAAAACTGGCATTTTATAAACCTCCGAAATCAACATCTTGACCCCAATAAACAGTAGCAGTAATACTAATGCAGGTTTTAGATAGTAGAATTTTTCCATGATACTTGATAGAAGAAGATATAGACTTCTGAGCCCAAGGATTGCAAATATATTTGATGTAATAACAATAAAGTAATCTGATGAAATAGCCAATACGGCTGGAATTGAGTCAATAGCAAACAAAATATCAGCCATCTCGATTATTACTAATGCAACAAGAAGAGGTGTAGCATATAATACTCCATCTTCTTTTTTTATTAAAAACTTGTTTGAACTTATGTTTAAATTAATAGGTACGAATCTTTTTAGTATACGTATTGCTATATTTTTTTCTAATTCTATCTTTTTTTCCTTTTTTTGAAAAAGCAGTCTAATAGCAGTTAGAATTAGTAAACCTCCAAATACATATATCATCCAATGGAAACTCTCTAAAAGAGAAACACCAACCAATACTAATAATATTCTAAACACTATCGCACTCAGTATTCCAACTGATAAAATTCGATGTTGGTAAATATATGGAATTGATAAAGTAGAGAAAACTAGTAAAAATATAAACATATTATCTACACTCAAACTTTTCTCAAGAGTATATGCAGTAACAAATTCAAGCATTTTTTCATATCCCATGTTAAAGAATACAATTACTGCAAATATTCCTGC
>JAICEO010000054.1 GCA_025924135.1 Nitrososphaeraceae archaeon
TATCCTAAAAAATCCATGAGCTATGACAACAGCTACAGCAAATATCCTAAAAAATCCATGAGCTATGACAACAGCTACAGCAAATATCCTAAAAAATCCATGAGCTATGACAACAGCTATAGTAAAAGCTATGACAACAGCTATAGTAAAAGCTATGACAACAGCTATAGTAAAAGCTATGACAACAGCTATTCAAACTCTTACGACAACAGCTACAGCAAATATCCTAAAAAATCCATGAGCTATGACAACAATCATAAAAAACAATTTAAACCATATGAATGTAGAAAAGGCCCATTAGAAGGATTCCTTACAAGTTCAGTAGAATTTTGTATTGCAAAAACAAAGTAATTTTACTACTTCTCCATAATTTTTTTAAGCCTAAAATTTTATAATTTTGTTATCCATTAATTAAGAAATACTACTTTCATTATTAGAAAAGATTTTAGATATTATTAATCATTGTTGATCCTTTTATAAGTCTAAAAATAGCCAAATTTTAGAATAACACCATCTTAGTAAAGCTTTGAATTGTTATTATGTTATTGTATGATGACATAGAAATATCCCTTTTTAGATAGTGAGATAAAGTTAGTTAGTTAAATTCGATAATGAAAATTTCATTATATAGGAAACAAAAAAAGGAAACCTAATTTAAATATATTACTAATATTAATACATATATTACTAACATTAGAGATCTAAACAATATCTCTCATTTTATTTTTAAATCCTCTAATAAAAAAACTATGAAATTTTAGTATCTTAGGATTTCTTAAAAAAAGTCATTATATTTGTCATTTCTTCTCACATTACATCAATACTTAGTAAACCAACAAATCCTGATATAGATAGAAAATGGTAGAATTGTACAAAAAAATTTCTATAGTAGATTGTAAAAAGTACATTACTATTGAGTGGAGCATATCTTGACAATACTAGAAAAATATATTTAGATTGTAATCAACCATAGTAACATATTCTATATCTAGATTATTCGATCATTTATAATTTTAGTCATTTATTTAATATGGTTGATAAGTGATATTAATATTAAAGGGAATTTACTTTAATCTCATTTCATTGAACATTTATCAAAAATGGTAAATGTATTGTCATTTTATTTTATCATAGAATAAAAAACGAGAGTACTTTATAATATTTACAATAACTAAATAAGAAAACTATATAAAATTATTTGAAGCTATACAAAGTACAGCAACTACTGACTATCAAATTTGGATAATATTTACCATCTTATTTTCGTTCATTAAGACAAATATCTTTTAATATTCTAATACAATAGATATCATAGTAAGTAAAAATGAAATGCTCCTCATGTACTCAAAAACTAGTATATCTCAATCAACTAGAGCATAAGGAAAATCAGTTTTTGATTCTCTATCAATGTAGTAATTGCAAAACCAAATATATAGAATATAAACCGAGAAATGGTTATCCTAATTAATAGTGCATCATAGATTGAAAAAAATCAAAGTATAATACAGAATTTATTATATATTGTTACGCTTTAAATGATTATGAATATTTTATAATACTATTTTTTCGGCGCCGAAAAATTTTATATTTTCTCTATATTCACAAGCCATGTTAATTGTAAATATTTCACAAACTGGTCTTGATATCATATAAATTAGATGAACACAGAAAAAGAGTGTAATATGTAAAGGAATGTAAGGCTGGTATAGAGTAACAGTTATTATTATGAAAATAGACTAAATCCATGTTTTAAATAAATAATTAAGACATACAGTGCTATTTATTGCCTCAGACCTTAAAATAATTACTTCCATATTGGCCTATACCCTAGATGAGAATTTAATGGTCTAGGAACAAAGGAATTAAAATTATAGGTGAAATATTACACTATAACAACCATCTTTATTTGGGGATTCTTTTATTGCGTTTGTTGTTTATTATTTGTTAATGTGTTTGACAGCGATATTATTTGGTGAAGATCTCTCAAAATATGGATTCGGTAGATCACATCCATGGAACAATGAAAGAATCTATGATTTTTGGTCCAAATTCCAACAAATAGGCTTAGATAAAGTTCCAGAAATTTTGATTGAAGAACCCGAATTGGCTTTAGAAGAATCTATACTATCATTTCATGACAAAGATTATGTGGAACTTGTCAAGAAGGCTGGAAAAATTGGTAATGGATATTTAGATACTGGTGATACGCCTGCTTTTAGAGGTGCATTTGAAGCATCTTCATATGTTGTAGGGTCAACTTTAAAAGCATTTGATATAGTATTTAGAAACAAAAATGGTATAAAACATGCATTTAATCCTATTGGTGGACTACATCACTCAAAAAGGAATACTGCAGCAGGGTTTTGTATTTTTAATGACATTGGAATTGCTATACTCGAAGCTAGGAGAAAATATGGTATTAAGAAGATAGCCTATATCGATATAGACGCACATCATGGAGATGGTGTTTATTATGAATTTGAGGATGATCCTCTCCTATACATTGCAGACATTCATGAAGATGGAAAATTTCTCTATCCTGGAACGGGATCAGAATGGGAAACGGGTATAGGTGAGGCTGCTGGTACGAAATTAAATATTTCCTTAAATCCTACTTCAACAGATCAAGATTTTATTGCATCTTTTAAAAGAGTAATAGATTTTATTGATAACAAAGCGAAACCAGAGTTAATTATTTTACAATGCGGTGCAGATTCACTAAAAAACGATCCATTGACTCATTTAAACTTGACACATAATAGTCATAAATATGCAGCAAGTAAATTACACAGTCTTGCTCATAAACATAGTAATGGAAGAATAGTTGCTCTGGGTGGCGGAGGTTATAATAAAATCAATATTGGTGAGGCCTGGACTGCAGTAGTAAAAGCATTTATTGAAACTATAGACTAGTTAATGATAATGGACATATAATAAAAAGAAAAACAATTCACAGTATACATGAATTTATTTGAGAAAATACACCATTTATACTGTTAGCTTTAAGATTTATATTTATAGTTATTATCATTTTGATCTATTCTACTCGTTGATGGTAAGAGAAAATTTGATTATACTTTCTCCTGATTCAAATAATTTAATATTCTGATTATGCAATTTTTATTGCTTCAGATGAACTACTTTTTTAGACTTTAGTAAAATTCTCTTTTACCTGTCTACTCATACAGTAATTATCTTTATCCAATATTTTTATTATTTTATTTGTTATAGAATAACCCTATAGAATGATTTACAACAAAGTATAATAAAATAAAATTCAAGGTTATCTTGGATAAGTTCACATCCACACTATTCGGAGAATGTCCATGCAAGGTGTTAATACCCATTCTCCGGAGTAGTAGTATATAGCTTTAGATTTTTAATATATCAATAAACAAGTCTTTCATTTTATCTTCGCGTATTTTAGTAATTATCTAATTTGAGGTATACTCAAAGAGTCTGACAATGGCTAAATATTTATATTAAATTTCTTGGATTCTCCTGAAAAATTATTAGATAACCAAATTCTGGATTAAATTCTTTTTTTTCTATATTAAGAATAAGTTTAAACATAAAATTAAACTGTCTTTATTCATTTAAACTAGTATTGTAGTTATATCACTATTCATTATATCTGTTAACTTTTTAATTAGATCTTCATTTTTGATTGGTTTTTGAATAAAACAGTCTTTGCCAATTATTCTACCAATTTCCGAACGTGTTTTTCTATATTTCTCATAGTACATTTCACTTGCAGTTAAAAAACATATTTTTACTTTAGAATCTTTTTCTCTTATTTTAGTATATAATTCAAATCCATCCATTTTTGGCATCTTTATATCAAGTATTACTAAATCATAAAAATTGTTTGTATAAGATTTTAGAGTGGTAACAGGGTCATTAAATGTATCTACGTGGAATCCATTGTCTTCTAAAATATTCTTTATTGTATAAGTTACATCAGGTTCATCATCCACTAATAAAAGCTTTTTAACCTTATTATTGGACATCTTTTCTGATTGATTACACCTCTCTCACTATTAATTATCAAAACATAACATAAAAAGTATATCCTCTATCGTTAGATTATTTTCTAATCCTATATTTTCTTCAAATCTTTTCTGATCTTCTTGAATATCATCTGGATAAAATAAAAGAATTAGTAGATTTCCCTAAAGTTAATTTAAAGATTTAGACTCATTTGTGATAGTACATAAAGCCTGGTAGCCTAGTACAGAATTATAATGTATTATGCATAACTTCATTCAACACCTAACACCCATTTATCAAAACCCATTTATTTTAAACATCGTTAGATCAATAGAACAAAAATAAATAATAAATTAATTAAATTGAGAATGGGAAATTGGAAGAAATGATAATACTAATAGAGAATAATATTTCGCAGTAGCAGTAGAAGAGGTTAATAAACTACTGCTGCTACGACTACTACTAACATTATCATTTCAATTATCCTATGGCCTAATATGGAAATTTTTCCCAATCTCAATACCACTGAATGACTATGTAGTAAACTCTGTAATAATGCTGTAAAATACAGTAGCATAGAACAGCATTAGATACTATTCAGAAATGGATGTTATTACAGAGATAGAATTGATAGTTATTCAGTGGTAAAAAATCATGTACATTTCCATTAAATAAATTTTTGGCAAGTTATTTGAACAATCCTGATAAGAAATTTTTTTTTAATTCTTAATGGTGATTCATTTTAATCATTTTGCAATTTTTGCAATACATATTACCTTCTTTATCAATTACTTGTAATTTTCCATGACATTTATTACATAGAAGACGTTGTTGATCACCTAGTTTCTTTCGTATCATGTTAAGGATAAATGGGATAACAAATGTAGTTAAAGCATAACCTAGTAATCGCATTAACAGACCATTATTATTACTATCGGAGCTAGGTTTATTCCTATACCTTCCCATACTATTACTATATTTTTTATATTAGAAATAGGTTATATTAACAAATTTTTATAGGCGTTCTAAGTAGTAAGAAATTTACCTGTCAAGTTAAAATAGATTCGAGTTTCTAAAAGATTAGTGTGGATTCAAGGTATGTTCTTTATATAATTTACAGTGTATAATGCAGTATGGATTACTCTGTTTACTTTATTTATTATATTATGAATTCTTGTGTAGGTGAATGTAATGATTATTCTTATTGATGATATAAAAAAAATATTACTCTTGCTGAGTCTCAAACCTATAATTTCAAAATTTTAGCAATGATTGTGTAAGGAAATGACTAATCGTAAATTTGGTTGGACTGGTGTTGAGGTTCCAATTATTGGACAAGGAACATGGATGATTGACGGTAATTCTGAAAAAGAATCAAGAGCCATACAGACATTAAGGTTAGGATTAGATCTAGGAATGAATCATATTGACACTGCAGAGATGTACGGAAATGGACATGTAGAGGAATTAGTAGGTGAAGCTATAGCAGGAAGACGCGATGAAATATTTCTAGTTAGTAAGGTATTACCATCTAACGCTTCCTATGAAGGAACCATAAAGGCTTGTAAAAGGAGTTTAAAACGATTAAAGACAGATTGGCTTGATCTATATTTGCTTCATTGGCGTGGGAGTTATCCTCTGAGTGAGACAATGCGTGCTATGGAAAAACTTGTAGCCGAGGGTCTAGTGAAATACATTGGTGTTAGCAATTTTGATGTTGAAGATTTAAAGGAGGCGGAACAAGTACTACAAACTGAACAAATCGCATGTAACCAGGTACTTTACAATTTAAGAGATCGTGGAATTGAACGACGTTTGCTCCCATATTGCAGTAAAAAGAGAATAGCTATTGTGGGATACGCTCCGTTTGGACATGGCAACTTTCCATCTCCTTCTAGTAGAGAAGGCAAGTTACTAATAGAAATTGGCAGAAGACATAATCGAACTCCTAAACAGGTAGCACTAAATTATCTGACCCGTCATCCATCTACTTTCACTATTCCAAAGACCACAAGATCGGAGAGAGTAAGAGAGAATAGTGGAGGAGTGGGATGGCAATTGACAGAGGATGAAGTTAACGAGATTGACCGTGCATTTCCATTACCACTTTCTGGTACTCCATTAGGAGTAATTTAAATTAAGTTAACATTTAAAGAAACAAATAATCCTTTTCCTTGCCTCAATTTAATAACTTTTTTAATTGGTTAGCAGGCTCAGAAGATATTGATTTTGACATAATTGTGTTTTCATAATTTTGTAATGGAGGAGATACAAAATTAATAAAAATAAATTTAAAAGTTTTTAATTGTTAAATATATTATTGAAGTATTGTTAGTTATTCCCAATAACGATTTATCTAATTTATACCAGTAAACACACTATTAAACTAAGTATTCTCAATTCTTTCAATCTGAAGATAACTGAAGAAGTATACAGAAATATTGTCTTTGTGAAATCTGAATAGCCCAAAAGTGGAATCTCCATAGTTAATGAATTCTATCAAATCAGACTTCGTTATTTCAATACTTTTTTCATTATTGTTTGTAAGACGATAAGCCCAATGCTTGTCATCTATAATTCCGAAATCAACAAATTCTTCATCCATGATATATGTTAACATCCAAGAAGGAATTTCTTTATCATTATAAAAAAATGGTTCTTTTGTGACAAGTAACTTGGTATAGATATCGGCAGGAATTTTTATACACTTCAAGTTTATTTTTGCACTCTTATCCTTATCGATAAATGAGACAATTGTTTTGATAAGAACTTCCTTGACTGTTAAATAATATATTTCATCATTTTGTTTTTGCGATCTCTCAATATTATTATATATAAAGTATTTACAGTAAATTATTGAATTAATGTTATCAAAACTATAGAACATAATAGGATACACTTGATTGCAATTATTGCATCTTTGAATTCTAAACAGAATCTCTTTGTTCCAAGATATCATTAAATCCATGGATGGCAGAGGAAAATTTTTATAAAAATTCAAATAATTCAAATTTAGCATTGGATTGTATATAGGGAAATCTCTTTTAGGCAATATGTAACTGTTTGGAAGAAGTTTATTTAATATATGAAAATATTGTAATATATCCCTAATTATAGAATGAGAATCTTTATCTTTTTTATGCTTAAACCAAATTGGTAAGATATTATCATCAAATGTATTATTTAGAAATGAAGTTTCATAAAATGGCACTGAAGATTTACGTTTAGCTCTTGAATATACATCGAAATTTTGTGGTTCTCTATGGATGTATCCATTATTATTGTAGTTATCTCTGGCTGATAGCAGATAAGCTGGTATTTCTGAACCCTGATGTTTCCTCTCGATGTGCTTTCTCATATTGTACTTTCTATTTGAGGTAGTTTCACAATGTGGACATACATATTTACCAAATTTTGACCTGTTATCTCTGGCTGATAGCAGATAAGCTGGTATTTCTGAACCCTGATGTTTCCTCTCGATGTGCTTTCTCATATTGTATTTGTTATTTGAAGCCATTTCACAACGTGGACAATCATAAAATTTCAACACTTTATTGTAGTTATACTCTCCATTATACTTTGCTGCAGTACTGCAGTCACTGCAGTACTGCAGCAAGAGAAACAAGGAGCACGTTAATAGAAAGAATAGATAATCAACAAAGATAATTAAATTAATTAACAGGACTATTGCTATAGTATAACGGAGTTTATGTAGCAAAAAATAGTATTAGCGTATATTATGAAGAATCATTTGAGTTAGCAGTATTGTTTATAGGACTTTCTAACCCTATAAAGCACGTAACACTTTACTGAATCATCTGTAAATTTGATATTATTATTGCCTTAATACTATGAAATTACATTTAATCCTCGACAGTCTAATAGAACTATTATTGACAAATGAAGAGTAAAAAAATTATTCAAGAATTTTGACAGCTAAAAAATTTCATTTATTTAATTTATATATCTATTTAGTTCCATTAACTAAGTGAATTCAATAACAACAATTCAAGTTCATGTCGTAAAATTGCTAAATATCTATCTATCCATTGGTAACTTGAAGATCTCACAATATAATATCTTATAGAATATCAAAAAAATAAGAGGAAGAAATAATAGGAAATATGAACATTTTACATGGAAGAGAATCAATTTACCAAAATAAGAAAAGTGAAGTTTTCTTCTTAGCATGCTATATTTATTGATATTGAGATTATTCAGTTATTGGAGAAACTTAATTTATCGAAGTTATAGAATAATTATATTGAAATCTTTTTATTAAATATTAGAGGGATCTCATAACGTAATAAAACTTAAATTAATTATTTATAATACTAAGTTAATGAAATTTCTTGTAACTACGGAAGTTTTTGAAACTATTCATAAAGAAGAAGATTTAAGAAGACAAACTGAATTAATAAAAACACAAATTAAAACGATTATGAATTCAGAAAAATTGATAACTGGGGGACAATTAGCTGATAAACGTGGTCATTTTTTTGTAATAGATGTAGCAAACGAATTGGAGCTATTGGAATCATTAGGTAGAAATATTTTAGATTCATGCAAAGTTGAGAGCCATCCTATAGTATCTTTTGAAGATCTTTTTGGATTCTTCGAAAGACATCCGGTATAAAAAACGTATCATTCACTTTTTTAGGTCTTATGAAGAAATAGAGTATATAGTCATGGATATTCTTTACCATGTCCCACGTAGAAAAGAATTTTGTGTAAAATAACAATCAAAAATAAGTTGTTATTTTAAGATTGATAGACCTTCTAGTATACTCGAGACAAATCTATGAGCTATTGAACCATCCGAATCGAAATTGGGATTAAAAATAGTGATATCCATCCCAACAGTACGACCTGAGGCAACTATGATTTTCAAAAGCTCGCTTAGCTCATAGAAACTTAAACCGCCATTAAGACGATAATCTACTGCTGGCATGATTGAGTCATCCAATACATCAGCATCAATATGGACCCAAAATCCGAGTAGTTCATCTTGCTGCAAAAGCTTCTTGACAGCCATTGACGCAGCAGTTGTAATTCCTAGTTCTTTCACGTATGAAAGATCAAATGAATTAATATCGGTATTACGAACATCTTGACTTCCAAAACTTGCGGCTTGTTCTCTGTCACGGTATCCAAATAGAATTATGTCTTGATCTCGGACAAGTGGCTTGAAATTATTTATATTAGTCAGTACCTCTGGACCTCGACCAGATACAATTGCAAGATCCATATCAGCAACCTCTCCTGTTAAAGATGCTTCTGGTTGATAAAAATCAGCATGGCCGTCTATGAAGAATAAACCATATCTTCCCAAATGCCGTAGGGCTAAAAGATTTCCAATTACTATGCTACAATCACCTCCTAAAACAATTGGGTAACGCATGCTACGAATCACAGAAGAAACTCTGGCTGCAAGTCGTACCGAAAATGTTTTGATCGAATAAGGATTTAGTAGAAGCGTTACTTTGTCACGCTCTGAATTATAAGGCAAAGGAGAAACTCGTCCTGCGTAATCAGCATTTAACCTCTCCATCAGCCCAGCTGCTTTCAGTGCTTCAGGTAGATATTCTACTCCTGTTGGTCGTAATCCTAGAATTGAAGGAGCATCTATAATTGTAAATTGTGATGGCAAATTACCTACCTAAAACAAATCCAAAAGAGATTTTTATATATTTATAGGTACTCCTTATCACAATAGTATCCACCTGAAAAACAATATATAGATCATGTTTTATCGTTTATTAGTATTTGTTACCAAAGTTCTCCTCTATTCAAAACGATTTACAGAATATAGGATGTACAAGAGAAATAAGTTTCTGTCCTTTATAATATGAGAGACTATTATTTAGATATAAGTCAACATTCCAGGTTATGGTTTGTACTGAGCTTGTCACTATGAGTTTCATATGAAACGTTCTAATGCATTAATTTATTTCTACAAAAGCTGTTAGATATTAATTAGTTCCTTACTGATTTGATAAATCTTTCCTATGCTTTCATCTTTTTCTTCCGACATAAGAATATACTAGTACGTAATCTAGCCTTAGCCTTATAAAGCCGGATCAGGGCCAATCTTTACAAGCATTTTACCAAAGTTTTCTCCTTTGAATAGTCCAAGGAATGCTTTTGGTGCATTCTCTATTCCTTCTGACACTGTTTCTTTCCACTTGATCTTTCCTTCGCTAACCCATTTGGCCATAACCTCATGAAACTCGTTTAACATATTATAATGATCTCTTACTATAAACCCCTGGAGCTTGAGTCGATTTGTTATAGCCAACATGAGATTAGATGGAGCAGGTTGTGGAGAACTAGAGTTGTATTGTGATATCATACCACAAAGCACTATTCTGCCAAATGTTTTCATATTCTCTAGAGCTGCTTCTAGATGTTTTCCTCCTACATTATCAAAGTAGATATCAATTTTATCCGGACAGATTTTTCGGAGATGTTCAGAGAGATCATCAACTTGCTTGTAATTAAAGGCATCATCGATCTCCGCTTGATCAACAAGCCACTTTACTTTCTCTTTTGAGCCAGCGCTTCCTATAACACGACAGCCTTTGGTCTTTGCGATTTGACATGCAACAGAACCTACTGCACCTGATGCAGCTGACACAAATACTATGTCACCCTCTTTAAGCTCACCAATTTTTAAAAGTCCTACATAGGCTGTAAGACCTGTCATACCAAATATTCCTAAAAATGATTGAATTGGAGCTATGTTGGGGTTGATCTTCATAACATCTGAACCATTGGACAACCAATATTCACGCCAGCCAAGCATTCCTAATACATATTCACCTACTGTAAACTGATTATTGTTTGATGCTATAATCTGACCTACACATGCTCCTTCTAACGGCTGACCTACCTTGAAAGGAGGTATATAGCTATTACTTCCTTCTCTCATGCGACCCCTCATATAAGGATCTACTGACATCCAAATGTTACGTACTAAGAATTCTCCTTCTTTTGTGGGTTCTGGAAGATGAACTTGTACAAGTTTAAAATTATTTTCTGTGGGCATGCCAGATGGGTATTCGGTTAGACAAATTTCCTGGCTAACCTTTGTTTCAACCATATATTACCTTGTAAAAATGAAGTTAAATGATTTTCTGTGTCTATGAATTTGATGAATGCTAATTTTTTCTTGATTAATGATTCTAGTGGATTTGTACAAGTTTTAAATTATATTCGCATTTATAACCATATTGATAGGTTTGAAACTGAGCTAGCAGATATGCTAATGTATTTAATGGTCCTACAGGCCCTCATGGTATAACATTTTTGAATAATACAAACTAAACTTAGAGGGGATATATAAAAACACTAATTACACCTCTTTTGTTCCATTCCATCATATAGAATCTTCTCTAGGTCTGGTTATGACAATTTTAAATAATATCAATTAACATTGTTAATCAAATAATAAATATTCTAGATACTAAAAAAAATTACACTGTAAAAAGTGAAAAGATAGACAAATGGATTCCTTCTTTTGCCATAGCCTATTACTAGTTATAGGATACCATTTCTGTTCGCTCCTCGCCTCTGGTGATATCCCTAGTAATAGGCTATGGCAAAAAATTATCAGTTCGCAATCTAAGTTAATACTATACCCATTAGAACTTATGATTATTATAGAAATATACATAATAGTTTGTTAACCTTGTTTACTGATTTTTAAATATCTTGAATATGACTATTAATTTACTATCTACTACATTGGGTATCTATCATAAACCATAGCCTGTGTGTTTATGTATATATGTATACTCTGTCATGGTCTTATGCATAGGATATACAGGCTATGGTTTTTTTAGTGTGAGTATTTTAATTAATTTTTTAATCCTTTATGATAGATAAAATTAAAACTATCGAGATTATGTACAAATAATAAAGCTAAAAGGATAGATTCTATTAACAAACTATTAGATTAGATTGGATTAGAAAGACTAGGAAATAAAATGATATTTAATGTTAATAACAATAACAATAACAATAATAACAAATATGAGCAAAATTTTCTACAAATAGATCAATATATTTTTGAAATTAATAATGTAATTACTAAAATTTGTAAAGAACAAATCTTGAAAACAATTGATGATAGAAGAGTTGATATCGTGACAGAAGGAGATATCAAATCTATCTATGACACTGCTATTATCTCGGTTATACATAAATTCATAACTGTATCTAATGAATGTCAGAAAGTCTATTTGAAAGAATGTTCTAAAGCAGGAATAGAAGCAGATAAGTTAAGATAACATATAAAATAATTTTGTAGCATTATTTCAAATAAAAAGAACAGAGATTAAATTTATAATTCCTCAAACGACGCTAACAACCAAATATGGTAAGGAGCTTAGAGTATGGCATATATTGGATATGTTCCGCTCATAGGATTTTAAAAGTTATAAACTATTCATAGAAAGATAGAAATATGATATATCTTTGTAGTTGTCTGTCTTGTCTTCTATTTTTTATCTATCCAATTTCATTTTTATTGATGGTTATGATAGCAGTAGATGTTGCTACATCACTTGATTTTAAAACTATTTATGCAGAATCTTTATCTTTAGAAACAGAATCATTTTGGACTATAGGCAAATCTATGCCTACACCTAGAACAGAGGTTACTGCTACTATCAATAGTGATAATATTTATGTCATAGGTGGATTTGACAAATCTGGTAAAGTATTAGGTACTGTAGAAGTTTATAATGTTAAGAATAATTCTTGGAATACAGTAGCGCCTTTACCACAACCTGTTCATCATGCTGCTGCAACCACATTTAATGGGAGTGTATATGTTATAGGTGGATATACTAATAATAAGTGGCTACCTTCCGCTAACTTGTTTATTTATGATCCCAAAAATGATATTTGGACAGAGGGATCTTCTATGCCTACTGCCAGAGGTGCATTAACAGCCGTATTTATAGATGAAATACTGTATGCTATAGGTGGTGAAGGTGAAAATGAAATTATGGATATTAACGAAGCATACAATTCAAAAACAAAGACCTGGATATCAAAAATACCAATGCCTACAGCAAGACATCATGCTGCATCTGCAGTTATTGATGAAAATGTGTACGTATTTGGAGGAAGAATAGAAGGATCTTTACCCATTACCAATGTTAATGTTACTGAAATGTACGATTCTAAAATGGATAAATGGATAATACTTGATCCAATGCCCTCAAAAAGAAGTGGAATTAGTGCAGCATCGATCAATAATACTATCTATGTGTTTGGAGGAGAAGATATTACTAAAACATATAACAATAATGAAAAATATAATATTAAAGATAACCAATGGGAATCCAAACAACCTCTCCCTACTGCTCGTCATGGATTGTCAGCAGTGTCTTTTCATGATAAAATATATGTAATAGGAGGAGGATCGAAACCTGGATTGAGCGTAACTAATGTAAATGAAATTTTCAATACTAGAGAATAAAAATCTCTTATACTTTCGGTTAATATGTTCGTTTGAAAAGTGTAAGCCTGATAATCGACAAGTATTATTATATGAAAGAATCCTTTAATATTTAAGTTTTAAATACCTCCATTAGGATAATTATATATGAGTATTTCTATCGATTGGGATGAGATATCTAAATCTAAGAAAGGAGTAAGAACAATCGATAATAAAGCCTGTGGAGTAGTTGTTTCTACTACCGGTGACAAAATATGGGTAGTAGACGGTGCAGTTAACTTGAAAAAATATAGAATACCAAAATCAAAGGTAAACTTTTACAATGGATCAGAACTTATTTTGAAAATACCAACTTTTCTAATGCAAGAATATGAATATTAATAAATCGGAAAGAGGGAGATCGTTATTTTTACTGCTATCAGAATGCTCTTCATAATAATAGATTTAGTATAATTTAATTTTTCAGTTAACAAATTTCAACACCAAAATCATTCCAATTGATTTTTTGGATTATTGAAATTATTATAGTAATATATATATACTAAAACGATAAGGTTATATGTTATAATTTTTAATTACAATTAATGTCTTTCTATATTATTCTCTGGAATTACACCGATCAGGGAATAAAAAATGTAAAAGACTCTCCAAAACGAGTTAATCTTTTTAAATCTAAATTAGAAAATGCTGGTGGTAGACTAATAGATACATATTATACATTTGGTAAATATGATGGGGTATCAATAGTAGAAGCTCCTAATGATGAAGCATTAATGTCTTGCCTATTGTCTATTGGGAGTCAAGGTAATGCACGTACTATAACTTTAAAAGCATTTACCTATGAAGGTGCTACTAAAATAATGGAGAATATACAACAATAATCTCAATATCCTATATTACAATTTTTTTTGAATAATAGATTTAGTATAATTTAATTTTTCAGTTAACAAATTTCAACACCAAAATCATTCCAATTGATTTTTTGGATTATTG
Source organism: Nitrososphaeraceae archaeon (assembly GCA_025924135.1). Lineage (GTDB taxonomy): Archaea > Thermoproteota > Nitrososphaeria > Nitrososphaerales > Nitrososphaeraceae > TH1177. The sequence continues at coordinate 14,453 of JAICEO010000054.1, forward strand.
AAATTATTATAGTAATA
>JAICEO010000055.1 GCA_025924135.1 Nitrososphaeraceae archaeon
ATACAAAAGTTAGTCCGCTCAAAAGTTCTTTTTTACTTGGATTATCACATTTGCCTTTATGTTTCCAATCTAAAAATAGATGATAAAATTATTTCTATAATTACAATAATGTTCAAAGTAATAGAAACAAGAAAATATAATATAAATAAAGATTAATAATCTATGGTATATTTTTATCCAACTCTTACTGGCATTGAACCACACATTGAACATGCTTTTTTCTCTATTCTTTACCGCAATTCATATAATAGAATTTTAGTGTATTATATTCAAAAACCGTCTTATGTTCATCATATAGGGTAGAAATATAAGAATTGGATCTCAAATTGAAAATTATGTCAAAAACTATATATATTGTAATGCCTATTACAATATATAGGTGAAAATGACAATGAGTAATAAAGATATAAATCCTTATGATTGGTATAGAAGTCTTTTTAGTGGCAGAAGTGGTTTTGGGGGATTCTTTGATAATATATTCAAAGAGTTTGATGAAATGAGAAGAGAAATGAGTCGAACATTTTCTGAACAATTTAAGAATATTGAAAATAAAGTACCAAAAGACCTAATTAAAGAATATGATACACCTGAAGGTGGAAAAGTTAGAGAAGTTGGTCCAATAGTTTATGGATATTCCATGACAATAGGACCTGATGGGAAGCCGAATATAAGAGAATTTGGGAATATAAAATCTCCTTTTGCTGGAAGAGGATACTTAGAACAACCATCAATTTCTTCAGAAAGAGAGCCATTAGTTGATCTCTCATCTACAGATAAAGAAGTCAAAGTAGTAGTAGAAATTCCTGGTGTAAAAAAAGAAAATATCAAAATAAATGCTTATGAGAACACAGTAGAAATAACAAGTGATGATCCTGAGAGAAAATATCATAAAGTAATAGAACTGCCAACAGAAACAGATATTGATACTGCTAAATCTACATACAATAACGGAATTCTGGAAGTAATATTTAACAAAAAGAAAGAGAGCAAACCTAAAGGAAAAGAGATTAAAGTAGAATAATAATAAGAATATTTTTTATCTTAATATTTTTATTTTTTTATAATTTATTATCAAATTAGATAATTAATGGAAAACATACGATAATAGAAAACATTTGGTGCTGGATTATTATAATAAAATAAAAAATTATTGATAGAGATATAGGGTTACATTAATCATGAATAATAAAACGCCATCAGGTAACGTTAAACTATTACAAAGAACTAGAACCTATGGAAAATATTAGACAGTCTATCTTTTTAATTCAGTAAATATTTTAATTTAGGATATAGAATCCACATTGATTGACGAAGGTTCGGGTCACACAGCTCGTGACTCCAGTAGTTATAGTATCAAGGTAAATATTTGAGTGTAAGAAATATAATAGTTTTTAGAGAAATTACAAGAAATTATACTAAATATTGTAAAGTTTATATAGCAATAAAACGATAAATAATTTGTAATTGATATTTAAATAAGATCGTTATTACACGGTTGACTGTTTGAAAATTAATGCCACAACACGAGAGTAGTTCAACATAAATTTAATTTGTAATTACACACAATTGATTAGTTGAACTTTGTAATCATTGCATTTGGTAGATATAAAATCGATCATTTGCGTTCATATCTTGTGTTGAACTTTAGTTTTGATAAGATTTTAACAAAATTTTTCATTCATTTAAAATTGATAGATTCAGATCATAGTCGTTCAGTTTATTTATGTGGTAATCGTTAATCAATAAAGAGTAATCTGTAGGAGAATATTTAACATTTTGGAACGCAGAAATAGGATCAGTAAATGTCTGAACATCATACCCGTTTGATCTTAAGATTTCACTAGAGTTCAACCAGATCATGTTTGTCATCTACAACAATGATGGAAGGTTTCTTTATAGTAATAGTTGATAACATATCTATCAATTATATAATAGAATATAGAAGAACAGTTTTTTTACAAATTTCCCTATAGATCAAATATTAATTTGTAATTTTTATGGTTTTGTCTAGCTATTATTGTTAACATTTTATTTTGTATTTGTTTTTGTTCTTTGTATCAACAATCAATCAACTAAAATACTAGTTATTATTTTAGAACTATCGGAAATGTGGTCTAAAAATAAAAAGATTGTAGATTTTTATATGTTATATAATTATTTTAGAGATTTAACGGACGAAAATCTTAAATTTATAATTGTCGTTGTAAATTTTACATAAAGCTCCCGTAAAAAGATATTGAGTATGGGTTGGTACGCGTGTACTCATTAACACCAATCCATAACACATATTTTGAATTATTATCATTTTACTTAATAGGTCCATAATTAAGGAACAATTTCATATTTATACACTATTATTAAACTAGTATTGTTTCCATATGAATATCTTTTTTTTTACAAATATAACAATGATTCATATTGAATTTGTTTACTAAAATAGTAGCAACCCAATAACAGGATTCACAAAATACAAATTTACAATTATGTTTGTCATAATAATTCTTGTTTATAATAATAGTTTGTTTATTGGACATTTTAATATTCAACTCCTCTGTATTATTATATGGAACGGAGCTACGTTAATCTATTCACTATACTCAATATAGACTATATAAAGATAGGGAATGGTCGATTCAACTCGTATTCTTTAGAATTAGTTAATTTAATTTTTTTATATCACCATTTTATTCATAATGGCCACGAGCTGCTTTTGGATCATATGGTATAAAGTAGTTGTTTAAGAATCTATAATCAATTCCTGCAGCAACTATATGTTTATCGTCTGGCATTGCCCCCTTATCTAGTATAAATCCTGATGGTACTGCTACATGTTTAAACCAAGATACCAATTTGGGATGTTTTTCTCCATTATCAGTTCTTAGTCTATTAACATCGCAATGTCTTTTTATAATTGTTAATCTTATCATCTGTGTGAACCATCAATCTATGTGTCCAATTTGTAAAAAGAAATTGATCGAACATTCAGAGTTGCAAGAAAAAATATGCGAAATGATCACAATAAAGCAATTTGCAAATAACTCTCCAGGTTTTGATGTTCAGTTTAGACCTTTCTTCGAAGATTAAATCTATCTGATTAAAGTACCTTCTAGTGATTATCTCTTTAGATAAAGTACCTTCTAGTGATTATCTCTTTAGATATACCATAACTTTTGTAATTTCTTCATAATAGTAAACAGTATCAATTGGGTCATTGACTATTCTTTCAATAATGTTCAACCTAATAATAGATCAGGATCTGCTTTTATTATATTCTTAACAGTATTTTTTGCATCTTCATTACAACTGAAGTCTCCTACTGCTACCAAATTGAAATCTTCAACAGAATTACCCTCGTTAGAATAATATTCCTTATTATTTTCTAAAGTATTCGAATTTTTCATGATATAAGGAGTAGTATCTTTTTCTTCAGAATAGGATAATTTAGGAAAATAATTGTTTGCTATGCATGTTATCAGGATAAATCCAATTATTGTGAAATACATTGTTTTTTTTGTTACATTCAAAGGAATCATTTCTGATATAGTATAGCCAAGAATATCATAAAAGAGACATGATCATAGATTAGAAGAAATATATACATCACTAATACTTTATTATGGTATATAGTAAATATAGACACTAATAATAAACAAGAAAGAAAACATATATTTAAAATTTTATAAGAAAAATAATAGATAATACTTACTTTTTAAAATCACTATTTTTTTGTGACCAAAATAAAGAAAATGTTCTATTTTGTAGACTAAATTTTTTTCCCTATTTTGTAATTGTAATATTGAAATTCTATACTGACATATTTACGAAATTATTTTTCAAGTGTAAATAAGATATATTTTTATATATCAACTTATTTTATTATATATAATTTAGATCTATAATAATTATAAGGTTGAATGGGTTGCTATATAGTTCATGTAAATTATTTTTTATTAATTGTTATCTTAATAATTGATCGATGTATAAAGTATTATTATTTTTCCTTTTTTCTCTTTTCCTTTTTCACTATTTATTTAGTTCAGGTGTAAAAAATGATACAGCAGTATTTTTGCACAAAATATGACCAATCAAAAAGAACATTTGAACATTACAAAAGAATTATTTCTTACAAATACAAATCCCTATCTCCAGGTTATAGCACCTAGTAATAGCACAGTAAATTCTTTGATAACTTTTAATGATATATTACCCAATGGTTATGTATTTCCTCGTCTACCAGATGGTTTAGGATTGATACATAATAGAGATGGATTGATTAATATTATTGTCAATCATGAATTGGCTTTAGATGAAGTTAATGAATATGCAAAAGTATCTAAGCTAACTGTTGATGAAAATGGTAGAATAATCTCTGGAGAATTAATAGAAGATGGATCGGGAAAATATGAGCGTTTTTGTTCCGCTACAATTTTTACAGAAAACGGATTTAAGAATCCTCTTTTCGTAACAAATGAAGAAATAGAAGATGGCATAGTTGTAGCTTATGATACTGTGACAAAAAATAAAACAGAAATGCCATGGCTTGGAAAATTTTCCCATGAAAATACTAAATTGGTACCTAACAAAAACAATAAAACTATTGCATTTATTACTGAAGATGGTGAACCCCATCACTCTCAATTATACATGTTTATGTCAGATAATCCTAATAATTTTCTAAATGGCATTGGACAATTATATGTCCTAGTTGGAGAAAATAATATAAATAGCTTCCAAGACTTACAAAAGGGAATTACGTACAATGGATATTTCCAGCCAGTGATCTGGGATTGGGTTACACAAAATTCTACAGACCTTGAAAAAGAAGTGCAGAATCTAAATGCTTTGGACTTTATGAGATTAGAGGACGCAGATTATAATAAAGTTGACAATTCAATAATATACATAGCTGATACGGGATCTGATGAATATGGTGAAAGATTTGAGGGTGGGAGATTATATCAATTCAAAATTATAGGATCATTTAATCAAACGAATAATGCTAATACTACTACTAATAATAATAAAGTGACCATTTCAATACTTTTAGATGGAGATGATGGCGATGATCTTAGAAACCCAGATAATATTGCCACTAGTAAAAAAAGTATTATGATACAGGAAGACCTTAATGAGTACAATATAATAGATGGAGGAGTTAATGCAAGAGTTTTGAAATATGATCTTAATAGTCATAATCTAAATCCTGTAGCAATAGTTGATCAATCACAGGATGTTTCTCATCCAAAAGCTGGAGAATGGGAGTCCAGTGGAATAATAGAAGTTTTTGATATATTTGGAAATGGTTATTGGTTGTTAGATATTCAAGCTCATACACTTGGGGAGGGCGGTCAATTGTTATTGATGAATAGTCCTGGATCTTAAGATTATTAATTAAAATATTCCTATTCATTTTTGCAAACCCCATCCATTTGTTTCCTAAGTCATTTTACTAAATATTGTAGTATTATTGGTTGTTGCAGTAGATAAATAAGACGATAATAAGGTTTTTTTTACCTTTTATATCAGAAAAAAAACATTCTTTAATTCATTAATGTTTTAATTGTTATTATAGATGCGGACCAACCTAATAGACAATTTTATAGTCAAACCCAATACAAAGATTCATCTAACTAATTGGAATCCAACTTTTTTAAAGAGAATGGATAAGGAGGAAGCAGAAAAAATACTAAACCAAAATCTATTGAATCAGATGTCAGATTTGCAATACAAACTTTTTGCAAATAAAAGTCAATCATTACTAATAATTTTACAGGGGATATCTGCAGCGGGAAAAGATAGTACTATAAGAAATGTAATGGGTGCTTTCAATCCACAAAGTTGTAGAGCCATAGCATTCAAGGCTCCAAGTGAAGAAGAGCTTTCCCATGATTACTTATGGCGAATACACAAATTAATGCCTGCAAAAGGTGAAATAACAGTATTTAATCGCTCTCATTATGAGGATGTTATAGAGGTAAGGGTCCGTAAATTGGTATCAAAATCCATTTGGTCTAAGAGGTATACACAGATTAACGAATTTGAACGCTATTTACATGAAAATAATATCAAAATTATAAAATTATTTTTGTATATAAGTAAAGATGAACAAAAGAGAAAATTGGAGGAGAGAATGAGAAATCCTCAAAAACAATGGAAAATTACAGAAAGCGATATAACTGAACCCAAGTATTATGAGCAATATATGAAAGCATATGAAGAAGCTCTATGGAAATGTAGTAGTAAATGGGCTCCGTGGTATATAATTCCAGCAGATATAAAATCGTTGAGAAATTTTGTAGTAGCAGAGATTATAGTCACTACTCTTAAAAGTATGAAATTAAAATTTCCAAAGCCAAATTTTGATATATCTAAATATTTTCAAATGGATCAACAATAATATTTAATATTGTAATTAAGTCTATAATTCTTAAATAGTTGAGAAAGTTGCTTTCAGCTCAACTCGATTAAGCTTGTAAATATAAGATGGTATAGTGAGCAAATTCCCCATATATTATATATACCATTAACTGAAATAACTGTTGTTATTTGAAGTTAGTTTAACGTACATCTTATAATTTATAATTATTTATATTATAATTAATAAGAATCCTTTGCAATGATAAGGTAAAAAAAACTGTAAAAGAACTATATTTTATTGTAATTCTTAATAATATAATATAATATAACTCCACTAACTTGAAAAGAATAGTTAAAACTACTTAGGTTTTTATACAATAAGTATAATATTATCTGATGAATTCCAAAAATTCTAAAGACATTTCTTCTTCTTATGATACAATTCTAAAGGAAAGTGCAGCATTAACTACTTTTTCTGGAATTTTATTTGGGTTTTTTCTCAATATTTCAATTAATCCTCCTATTACTTTTTCATATTTAAATAAAATCCTCCTACTAATTACGTTATATACAATTACAACTGCTGCTGCTCTATTTGTTATGCCAATTATTTATCATCATATACAATATCCTTATGGTGATTTTGAAAAATTTAGAAAAAGGAGCCATCGATTCATTCTTTATGGTCTAATTCCTGTGGGGATAACCCTAATTATTGCTTTAGAAATAGCTAGTTCTTTATTAATAAATCAATCATTATCTATTATTTTATCATTAATACCTTTTATATTGATAACAGTATTATATCTTAAAAGAAAATGAATTGTTCACCCCTTGAGAAGACTAACTAGAAAAGATTCTTGATAATTTTGATAATATACTAAATAAAATATATAGGTATAAGTTATCTAAGTTGTTAGTTAAACCAAAATTGATCGATCTTGACTAGAGAAAAATATACTGACGATAACACATCAGAACATGCTATTATTTCTGATATTATAGGTAAAACAATAGAATCAGAAAAATATCAAATAACAATGGATGAATTTTGGTTTTCAATCGTTCCTGGTAAAATCATCGGACCTTTTGACTTTATCTCTGTCGAGAATATATACAATACTGTAACTATTGGTATTGTTAAGGAACTCCGTACTATCAAAAGTTCTGATGTAACAATATCGAACCAATATTTTGGACAGAATTATAGGTTAAGAGATAATCCAAACAATAAAGAGAATTATACTAATCAAGGAATAAGAATCGCAAGAGTAGCTGTGATGACAAATGCTCATATTAATAATATTCATTCTGATTCTAAGATCACAACTGGTATGAATATTAGAATGCCAGTTGATATAAATAAGACAGTACGATTTGCTAATGAAAAGGAAATTCTAATAGCATTAGGGATTCCAAAAATGGAAGATCCAGTAATGGCAGGTATAATAGAAATGACTAATGGTCAACAGGTTACTATACCTATTGCCATGTCATATTTAGCAGGACCAGATACTGCTCATATAAATGCTACAGGAGTTTCTGGGAATCTCAAAACTTCTTATTTAATGTTCTTATTACATTCTATGTATCAAAAACTCGCAAAGAATAAAGAAGTAGCTATTATAATTTTTAACACTCGTGAAGATGATCTATTATATATTCACGAAAGAGAAGAAAATATTACAGAAAGAGATAGTAGATTATATAAAAACTTACAAATATCACCGGATCCTTTTGATAATGTTACTTATTTTCTTCCCCGAGGTAAAGATGGAAAACCTATATCAGTCCATGTTCCATCTAATTTTCGCACATACTCATTTGAACTAAGAGATATATATGATAGACTCGATCTTTTACTTTCATCAGAAAGTTATGACCCCCGCTATAATCTCTATGCTATAATTAATTATATTTATGAATCATGGCCTCTCAAGGATAAATCGGGTAATGTTGTAAATAGTTGGTCAGATTTACTTAGATATGCAGACTATCCTCCAGAGATAGTAGGTCACAAGTCAATGTATCTTCATTTTTTAAGATATCTTCAAAAATTTAAGAGATCATCTTTGTTCACAGATAAGAGAGAGACTAGCATCTATATTGGAAACGAAATAAAAAAAATAAAGGGTGGAGATGTATACGTTATCGACATTGCAATGATTCCTACCCTCGAAGTACAATCATTAGTTATTGGAGATGTAATGAAGAATATAGATGAACTATATTCGTACCGTTATAGTTTTGAAGAGGAGCACTCTCTTGATCAAGAGTCAGAAAATGGAATAAAAATAAATATAGAATCTAAACAGAGTAAACCCAAGTATATTTTTATATTCATAGACGAGATTAATCGATTTCTTCCACATACTCATTCATTGGAACAACGATCCCCTGTAGCAGAACAGATTATAAAAACGCTAATAGCAGGAAAATCAAGGAATACCATTTTATTATCAGCTCAGCAATTCAAAAGTGCTGTTGATCCCGTTCTACATGAGAATACAGGAATACATATGATAGCAAAGCTAGGATTATCTGAATTATCAACAAGTTCCTATTCCATGTTGGATGACATTACTAAAGGAAATATTGCTCAAATGGACAAAGGAGAGATTGTAATGGTCCAACCAGCAATTCGATATCCTGTAAAGGTCGTATTTCCAAGGCCCCCCTTTAAGAGATTAAGTAGATAATTAACAACAATCTATTTTTCAAATTATTATATCATTATTATTAACACAGTTCAATAAATTTTCATAAAGAAGTCATTTAATATATGTTTTTAAAGTCAGATTTTTATTGATCGTCTTTGAAAATATAAAAGTGATGATACTGATTGATAAATATCATCATCATCAATAGATAGAATAAAAGATATGAAATTTTTTATAGGTATATTTTATAGATTATGTTAAAAAAAATTTTAAAACTATGGAATATGTTATAAAATTAGGAAATATTTGATTGGCAAAAATAAGCTATAATATTAATTTTCATAGAAATTCATTTACATCATTGACTCTATTGCTAGCTATGATAATTGCTACTACACAATGTAACAAGATCGATTATAACTATTTACGTTACTTAAAAAATCATTTTGTGAATATGGAACACAACAATTTTTTCAGATAATATAGCTATGAAGGGAAATTGTTAACAGAATTAAGCAATATTAAAAAAGTTTATTCAATACGCTGCAGAGTATATTAAAAAAGTCAGATGATCCTTGAAATGAAATTAAAATTTTAAAATTTTATTTTGATTTTTTTAACTCTTAGTATTGCTTTTTCAATTATCTTTTATAAACAGATTGATGCCCAAATTTTTAGATCAATTAACAATAATAATATTTGAAAAAATAATAATATCAAAAAACACTTAGAGATAGATAGTCTAAATATAAAAAAATAATCAACATAGATATACCGATTTTATGAGAACCAGATTTTAAAGTTATAAAGTTCTAATAAATATTATGCAGAAGAAAAAAGAAGAAAGAGAAAAAAATTTTTTCAGTTTTGGAAGGATATTCCATCAGAATTGAAAATTCAGAAAGAAATAGAATATTATGATAAAGTTATGCAACTGCATAATTTTTATCGAGATATATGGTATAAACTAGGTTTAGTATATGATGCTATAGATATAAACAAAAGGCTAAAGAATATTTTCATAGAATGAATGCCACAAAAGTTCATTAGTTAATGAAGATTCCAAATTTTAAATTGTAGAAAAGAATTTTGAAATAAAATTAGATATGATATTAGATTCTAAAATTTAATTGGTTTGTTAATAGACCATATTTTCAGATTTAAAAATTATTCGCAACAATACTTTAAATTCCTTATTTTGTATATTAAAACCCGATCCGGATAATATTTTAGAAATGGTTTTACTAAACATCTATTAATTAGAGAATAATTTCTAGGCTACATTGTTTTTAGTTTTGTGTATTAAAAATCTATCTTATGATATTAATTATATATAAGTAAAATAAAAGATTATTCTAGAAACTATTCGCTTCAATTATTATATAATAGTCTAAACTAAAAACAGTAATGAATTCTAAAATCAATTCATTAGTAATTCCAGCCATTCTCGTATTTGCTTTAATTGCAGGAATAATACCAGCTACATTTGCACAAAACAATACAGGGATGACCTCAGAAGGTGGAAACATGACAGGAATGACTCAGGATGGAAATATGACCCAAGGCCAAGGTGGAAACATGACAGGAATGACTCAAGTTCAAACGGCTGATGACGGCGGCAAAGACGGCGATGACGGCGGCAAAGACGGCGATGACGGCGGCAAAGACGGCGATGACGGCGGCAAAGACGATGGAGACAGTGAAGACGATAAAGATAAAGGAGAATAGAAAAAAGGAATTTTAAATAATTCTTTCAAATCTTTTTTATTTCTTGTTTGAATATTATTATTTCAAATTTATCTTCATGCATGAATTCTACTATAAACAATTTATACAAAACAATTTTATAATAAAATTGCAAATCTAAACGACATGTTATTCTTATTTTTTATTAAATATATTAAAAATTTTGTAACTGCTTGACAGAGGATGATAGTAGTTTACCTCTTTTATTGTCTTACAAACCGACTTTTTTCCAAAACTCTTATGCTAGCTGATTGTCTGAAATGACATAAGCTGACATTTCTACCAATTTTAATATATTAATGCATACTTAATAATAGTTAACATATTCTGTTGCTATTTTTTGATATTGTTTATCAATTCAATACCAGATATATGCTTTTTTGTGAATATAATCAATATCTTTAATACCTGCAGTTTTACCAAGTAACTGAATAGATTGGATTTATTTTTATAACTAACAAAGATTATTGTTTTATGTAACCTAAATCATAAAAAGATTCAATAAATTTTAAAGCGTCACTATCTATCTTGTACTGATGTGGAACTTGTTGATTTTTGAGATTAAAAGATATAGTTATGAAATATATAAATAAATTAATTCTGTATGAAATAAGTAGGTGAATGGGATTATAGTAATTAGCAGTTACTTATAAGAACAAATCTATGCTTTGTTTTGTCATAAAGATCTAGAACATGATTTAGACAACTATAATGTAATATTGGTAATTCAGGATCTTTACCTTTTCTTTTATATTCATATACACTAGCTCTTGCTGGATTTTTACCACAAACTTCACAAGAGTTATATTTTACTTTGTATGACAATTCCTTTTTCATTCTCTTTGTCTATTAATACTAAACAAAATAAATATTAAAACATTGACTATAGATCATTTATATTAAGCAATTTTTTATATAGCAGAGTATAGTAATATGAGAATTGAAATCTGAACATAATAAGAAGATTAAAGAATGGAAAGCATTTAGCATGTCGATCAACTAGTTGTAGTATTATCTTCATTTACTTACAAACATGCAATATACAAAATAATATGATGCTATACAACAACTAGTTCAATAAAGTTAGAAGATACTGTTAAAGTTTATAATTATCGAAAGATCATGATTAGAATAATATTTCAGACGTAAGAGGTAGTATTGGTATAAAGGTAGAATATTACAGTTTTTGGGAAGATCTCTGATATTGAAAGCCTACATATGTATAAAAAAATTATTAGAATATGGTACAACTATACACTTGGAGACATTGTGTATTAATATTTAATGATCTTCAGAACTAGAACCCAATGCAAATGAATTATTAGGTTAACAGACCCGCTATAACCATGATTTCCATTTTGAAGCAGTGGGAAATTGAACACTATTACAAAAATTTTAAGGAATTTTTATGTAACAAATGTAATAATTAGATCATATAAAAAATATACATATTAAATTTCTATTATTATTTATTTTTATCTTTATCTTTAGTGTCTATATTTATTATATATTATTTTAGATGACACGAGTAACTTATATCAATAAGTGATCTATGATCATGTCGCTTTTATCAGCTATTTACTATATTATGTTAGAGATGTTTAATGAAACACACTAAAAAAATAATTCTTAGTTCAATATCATGCTTTATCATGATAATAAGTATATTAAGCAATTTTTCTCCTACATTATTGTATGCTGAACAGATTGACACTGATTCTTTAATTATGGAAAAATCAGATAATTTACAGATTGTAAAGAATCATAATTCATATAATAACCATAATGATGGAAAGTTCAATATTGCAGTTGCAGCAGATTGGGGGTGTACAGAAGATACTGAAAAAACAGCAGAAAATATTCAAAGTAAGAATCCTGAACTTGTTATTGCAGCAGGAGACCTAAGTTATGAGGAATCTGCAGATTGTTGGTTTGAAATAATAGAACCATTTATGTCTAAGATGAAGATAGCTGTTGGAGACCATGAATATAGTGATACTACTGATGAGGAAAAAGGTATAATTAGTCAATATCTCAAACCTTTGAATTTACCAAAAACATATTATTCTTTTGATAGGAATAATGTACATTTTGCTTTTATAGATCCATATATTAATTATGAGCCTGGTTCAGTTCAGTATCAATTTATTGAACATGATTTAAGAAATGCTGCTTTAAATCCAAAAATAGATTGGACGTTTGTTGCAGAATCTATACCCATTTATACTTCACCTTCTGATCACCCAGCTGATTCTAATATTAGAGATATTTATCATCCTCTTTTTGATAAATATGGGGTTGATTTGGTTTTTACTAGTGACAATCACAATTATCAAAGAACATACCCTCTAAAATATAATAGCGAAGGTTATAGTTCTAACAATCCAATAATAGCAGATAATCATCATAATTATTATAATTATAATGATGATAATGGAGTCATTTATCTGATAACTGGAACTGGAGGAAGATCTCTTTATGAAATTGAACAGCAAGCACCTTTTGTTGCTAACCAAAATGATCAACATTTTGGATTTCTAAATATTGATATTAATGATAAAACTTTAATAGGAACTTTTTATGCCAATCAGGATGATGATCCTCAATATTATTCTGTCAGTAGTGTTAATAACAATATGATTGATCGGTTTATAATTTCAAACATGGAGTTTCAGGAGCTAGAAGTTAGTCAACCAACCTGAATAATATTAATAAAAGCTTTAAGTAGTTTAACACTTACAAGTTATTTCATAAATTATAAATCCCATCATTGAAAAGATTAATTTAATATTTATAGTAGACTGTATATTCTATAAAAAATCATAGAAAAGGTACTTCTATTAATTGACCATAGAAAAGATATTTATATAGATTAATTACAAATAATAGTTTAATAAATTTTTTATAGAAATTCTTTTTTATAATAAGATTAAATTACCTATGCAAAATGGTGAAATAGAAGTAACTATTGGTGAATGGTGGAATAATATTCCGTCCGTCAGAATTGAAAAACCAAAAAGAAATAGAATCTTCTTACGATAAAGTTATGGAAATACATCCTAAATATCCTTATATTTGGTATAAACTAGGTTTAGTATATGATGCTATAGGATATAAACAAAAGGCTAAAGAATATTTTCATAAAAGTGAACAAGTAATAAAATCGAAATAAAAATAAAATGAAAGAAAATTTCGATAGGCTTTGAAATATATATCACATTAGCCTTAATTTGATAGAAAGAATCTTCAAAAATGAAAATTTGAGTTTTAATAACTACTTTTATGCAATTTTCTTACTATATAATCATATTACATAGAATTTAATATGATTCATTCTCTAACTTGTTAATAGATAATATGTTCCTTATCTTGTGACCTATTTTAAATATATTATATATACAGAGAGTTTATATGCAAAAGTTCCTACTTATTGGACTTCTTTTGATGGGTTTATTGATTACTCTACTATCAATTAAAGTGAACTTCTATTCAAATGCGATGGCCATAGAAAATAGGTATATAGAAGAGCATAATAATTTTTATAATAACTATGAGAATGATTATTTCTATAATAACTATGAGAATGATTATTTCTATAATAACTATGAGAATGATTATTTCTATAATAACTATGAGAATGATTATTTCTATAATAACTATGAGAATAATG
>JAICEO010000056.1 GCA_025924135.1 Nitrososphaeraceae archaeon
GATAATATCTATTAGATTATTGATTTTTAATATGGTTATAATATATTATTTTGGATCTATAGAGATATTTTCTCTATTAAAATATCTAAAAGGAGAAATAAAAATTACACACAATTCAGAAAGTGGTTGTTGTTGATTTAGCACTGGAATTAAATATCAGTCCTATCAATAAATATGATATTTGATTAATGCTTATTTTTCGAAGAATATAGAGGTTGATAAATATTTAATCCGTTATTATGATATCTTTAATTGTAGTTCGGATCGACCTACTATTCTACTTTTACATGGGTTAGGAGGCTCAGCTGACCGATGGACAAAAATCATTCCAGCTCTGTCATCAAAATATAGGTTAATTATTCCTGATATTGTTGGATTCGGATATAGTGAGAAGCCACATGTAGAATATACTGTCAATTTTTTTATTGATTTCTTAAAAAAATTTCTAGATTTATTAAATGTACCGAATGTTATTATTATAGGATCGTCTTTTGGAGGATTACTTGCATTAGAATTTGCTATAAAATATACCAATATGGTCAAAAAGTTAATTCTAGTATCTCCTGCCGGCATGATGAGATATGTTTCCGCCACTTTAAAGCATTACATTTCTGCTGCATTATATCCAACCTATGAAAATGTTTTAAGAGCATATAAAGAAATGGTATATGATTCAACTAATGCTACTGAGGAGTCTATTCTCGATTTTATTAATAGAATGAATTTACAGAATTCAAAATATGCATTTATGTCTACTTTAATGGGATTTAATGATCATCCAACTTTGAAAGATCGATTAAAAATTGATATTCCTACTTTAATAATATGGGGAAGATACGATAAATTAATCCCTGTAAGATATGCAAAGAAATTTAAAATTCCCAATAGTAAAATTGTTATACTAGACCAATGCGGACATTATCCTCATCAAGAAAAAATAGAAGTATTTACTAAAACAGTGATAAAATTTTTAGACAAATAAGGTGTAATTGTATACACTAGTGGATTCTCATTACAAAAATAAAAATGTGGTTAAATTTTTTAGGGTGTATATAGTAGATATTATTGAGCATTCTTATATTCCGTAAAGATATTCTATTTCAAGCTTATTTCAAGTATTAATTTCTATATACGTAGTGCATAATAGATATTAGTTTTTATTTTCCAATAACTATTTCCTTTAAATATCAAATTGACATAGAAGTAAAATTAAAATTTTCCTTGCATAATTTTATAAGAAAATAGCTTAATTCATTAAATTGCAGACTATAATGTGAATCCAATTTTGTATTTAATCTTTCATCAGATTTTATACTAATTGAGAGATTTGCTTTTCTAAAAGCAGGATTATCATTTTCTGAATCTCCTAAATAAAGAATATTTTTATTAGTATCTAAATTTAATAATTTGCGCACTTCAGATACAACATTCCCTTTGTTACAATCTATTGAATAAATGTCTAGAAATGGATGTGTTAAATAAGTTTGTATATGTAAAGTATTAGTTTGGGGATAATTTTTTTTTATAAATTCATAAATTTTGTCAATTATTCGAGGTTCAATATTCTCTTTATAATTTTCCCATTTTAATAAATGCCTATAATCAAAAGAAACGCCAGCAAGAATCTTTTCTTTATAAGTATATTTTCGTAAAATTTTTATATCTTGGAAATTTTTATAAATCACTAAAGCTAATTTTTCTAGAATAGATGAATTTTCAATCAATTTTCCTTTTTGTTTCACCCAATACGTAAGTAAATTATTGTTTGTAATGTCGCTATTTAATTCTCTTGAATCAGAGACTTCTTCAGATCTGAAATTATATTTCATTTCTTTCGTACTTTTAGGTAAAATAAAGGTTTCAATGCCCATCATAGAAGAAATAATCAGAGCAAAGTTAACACATGATCCTAAAAATTGAAAATCTTTGCTCGATACTATGCAAACAGGAATAAATTTCGAAATATCAATTAAGATATTCTGAATATCTTCTGGAAGAGAATTACTAAAAGTTAGAGATGAGGTAGGACAGAGGGTTCCATCATAATCTGAAAGGATTGCTGATATTTTCATATATATAGATGTCTTTTGTTAAATATATACTATTTATAAGATTATTATTTTTATTTCATTATTATCTCTTTAAAGTAATTAAGTTTAAAAAATTTAAATTGTAATTTCATTACGTATGCCATTATCTGAAACTATAGTATTTAGATTTTATACCTTTCATTTATGTCAGTAAATTGATTGGTATAAATATGTTCTAAAATTAATAATGAAATAATTTTTAGGAATTTATTTTGTTGAATTTTAATACTAAGAGTGGCTTTTTGAAATAGGTAGGTAGGCAAAATGAATATCATAGTATATCATCAATATATAAATACAATAATAATTCAATTTTTACAATGTATTATTCACAATATGAATAAAAACAAAAATATATTATTCATTTATAATTAATAAGAATACTAAAATTTTTCTTTTTTACTAACTATTACACAATAGTAATTGATTCTTTCTGCATCCAATGTTAAATTTATTCCAAATCATTCACCCTTCCATAAATAATAAGAACAATAAAAAAACCCAAGAGGAATACTTATAACAATTAAAAAAAAATAAAATTCTGTATTTGCTTCTGATCCATGCCATTCTAAAATATTTAATTTTCATAACAAAATTTTAAAGGCTATTTAAGACTCACCTAATAACTTCGGCAAAATATAGGTGTACTTAAATATGATTATTAGATTATAGGATTATTATTGAAGGATCAAATAGATGGATCAAATAATAATGACAGTGAACATCCAAAGGATATCCTAAAAGAAGAGCCTTTATTTACCGAAAAAGAGGGCGAACTTACGACTGGAATCAATGAGTTATCCTCCAATGAATTAATAGAATACGAAAAAGCTCTTGAACTTATAGACAAACTGTTGATGGTTACTCCTGATGATCCGAAATTATATTATGAAAAAGGCTTCTTCTTCGAAATAGCTCAGAAGTATTATGACGCAATAAAATGCTTTGAACAAGCAATAAATCTTGATAAAAATTATTTTGAAGCATGGTATAGAAAGGGTCTCGCACTAAACAATTTAGAAAAATATCACGAGGCAATAAAATCCTTTGAACAAGCTTTAACTATCAAGCCTAGTAATATTAATGCTTTAAATGAAAAAGGATATTCTTTAAATAAAATTGGCCAATATGAAAAAGCTGCTGAATCGTACGAGAAAGTTTTAAAAACAAACCCCGATGATATACGTGCATTAAACAATAAAGGTGTTGCACTTGCTAACAGTAATAAAGCCAAGGATGCCATTTACTACTATGATTTGGCATTAAATATAAAACCAGATGACATCAACGCTTTAACCAATAAAGGTGTTGCACTTGCGAGTCTTGGGCAATATGAAGATGCCATCTACTATTATGATTTGGCATTGAGTATCAAACCATATGATATCAATGCCCTAAACAATAAAGGTGTGGGACTTGCAGCATTAGGGAGATTTGATGATGCACTCTACTACTATGATACAGCCATCAATGTCGACTCTAGTATTCCTAAGACATATTACAATAAAGGAATTACATTAGCAAATGTTTCCCAATATGAGGAAGCAATAAAATGTTATGATCAAGTATTAAGAATAGATCCTGATTTTGTTGACGCTTATTATAATAAAGCAGTTGCACTTGGTAGTCTAAATAAATATGAAGAAGCAATTATTTATTATGATGAAGTAATTTATAGAAATAGTGATTATATAACTGCATATTACGGAAAAGGTTATTCACTTGATTGTCTAGAACGATATGAGGAAGCAATAAAATGTTATGATCAAGTAATAAGGATAAATCCTGATTATGTTGATGCTTATTATGGAAAAGGTAAAGCTCTTGAAAAGCTTGGAATGAATTCTGAAGCAACAAAATATTTGACGATAGCAAGGAAACTAAAGAGCTTTTAACTGCATAGAAAAATTTATTTCATTTATCGTAAAATATCATTGATAATTTGCTGAAACTTAGAGATTTTTTTAATCTGTTTGATATATATTGTATTTACTTATGATATATATAGAGGTAAATAACAAAATTCTTATAGCACGAAAAACTGTCTATGGAAAATGCCCTAGATGTAGGACAAAAAGTCAATTAGAGATTATTTCTAATAATCCTGGTAAAGAGAAATTTAAATGTAATATTTGTTTTCAAACCTTTGGCATTAATGATATGTAATCTCATATTTTTGTTAATCTCATTAAATCTCTAGTTGTAGATTAAATGCACAGAATAAAATATCCTAGTGTGGGATCTCTGTAGTAGAAGAATTCAACTCCATTTTTCCTTTTTCAAACTCTATAGTGACTTTTACTAAAATATTCCAATTAATTTTTTAATTTTTATTATATCTCGACTCATTAATATTATTAATACTTGAGATTTAAAATAATAGATTCTATATTGCATCTTTGAGGGATCATATAATCTCATATAAACACTAAAATTTGTTAAATCAAAAAATTACGGATAGAATTTATTTTACTTGATCATTCTCATAGGTTAAACTTGTATTCCTATTTTTCTTATATTGTATACACAAAAAGATTAGTGTAAGTTAATAATGATAAGACAAACAAACTGCAACTATTATTAGTTCTATTAGTAATTTTATAGAAAATTATTATAGTATTTAGGAATAATCCAATTTTGTGATCAGTATACCTTATAAGGCAGTTTATTAGATATACTTTAACAAGAGAATTACGGCAGATTTGTTAAGTTAATACTGATTACTTCTCATTTTTTCCGTGCTTTTGTGCTATTAAAAAGTGAAAAAATAAAATGGAATCGTCATTTGAAGAATTAGGAGTTAGTACTCCAATTGTCAAAGCACTCAATGAACATGGATATAAAAATCCATTCCCTATCCAACAAGAATCTATACCAATTTTTCTAAAAGGTTTAGATATGATAGGCCAGGCACATACAGGAACTGGTAAAACAGCAGCCTATGCACTCCCAATATTGACTAAGATACATACTCGTGTTCCTATTCAAGCATTAATTTTAGTCCCAACAAGAGAATTAGCATTGCAAGTTACAAATGAAATTAATAAATTTTCTAAATATGTAGGAATTAGAACAATATCCATTTATGGTGGACAAAGTATTGCAATACAACAAGAACAATTAAGAAAAGGAGTACAAATAATTGTGGCAACGCCAGGTAGGCTGATAGATCATCTTAAAAGAGGATCGATTCAACTTGATAATGTAAAATTTGTCGTCTTGGATGAGGCCGATAGAATGTTGGACATGGGTTTTATTGAAGATATCAAGTTTATATTATTTTATGTCAATGAAGAACGCCAGACATGTCTCTTTTCAGCTACTATGCCAGCTGAAATTATAAATTTAGCTCAAGAATATATGCAGAACTATCAGGAAATAAGACTTAATAAAGATGAACTAAGCCTTGATACTATTGAGCAGTCCTATTTAATTGTAAGAGAGAATGAAAAATTCAAACATTTATGTACCCTCATACAAAATAGGAACAAAAAACAACAAACTATCATTTTTGTCTCCACAAAGCAGAGAACGGAAAAAGTTCACCATTTTTTGAAGGAAGATGGATTCAGAACTACTATGATTCATGGTGATCTCTCTCAAAAACAAAGAAACTCTGCTATATACAGATTCAGAAATGGAAGTGAGGATATTCTTGTTGCAACTGATATTGTAGCAAGAGGAATCGATGTTCCAGCTGTAGGTCATGTCATTAATTATGATGTACCAGAAGATCCGGATACATATTTTCATAGAATTGGTAGAACCGCGAGAGCAGGAGGGAGCGGGATAGCAATATCATTGGTATCTAATGAACGCATTGACTCATTTACAAGGATTATGAGGAGGACTAAACAAAATATGCGTAAACTTAATGACGAAATGGGAATAGAAATACCAGTCATTCAAAGATCTTATCGTACATTTTATCGTGACAGATCTGTTAATAATTACTATAATAGTAGTAACAATAGATCTGGAAACTTCTCTAGATATAGTTATGGAAATAATTATCGAGGAAGTGGCTATAGACGTAGTCCGTATGGTAATTATCGCAACAACAATGAAGGAAGAGAATAAAATACAGATCGAAATGAGACATAAAAATGCTTATTTATGATATATACCTCTATATTTAGAGCTCATCTTTCTTGTTGATAGTATTCAAATGAAAAATTCAATTATTTATTGTAGTATTTTAATGAATTAAAAAAATATACCATACAATTGTTAAAAAGCCTATTACATAGTCTTTACTAACTTAATAAGTGAATTTTGTGACTTATCCAGTTAGTTAGTCTCAATGTAAAATTATTTTTTTAATTATTAAAACTTATTTGAATTATTGTCTATTATGATATATTGTTTTTATTTTTAATCATATAAAGCATTCTATAAATCATTATTTTGATTTATAAATTGTTTATCAGTTAACATTGTAAGTCTTAGAATATGGGGCGCAATGATGAACCGTCATCATCTTCATCTTCATCTTCATTTTCCTTATCGTTATCAGATTCGTCATTATTATTAGAATTTTCATTACTATCATAAGGCAAACCCTTATCTATTATTTCACAGGAACCTTCACTTCTGTCATTATCAACAGAATTAAAATCAATAACTTTGTCATCTTCATCACATACGAATAAATCTCCTCCGCTTTCACCTTTCAATTCATCAGTGCCAATCCCACCTACTAATTTATCATTACCTTTACCACCATTGATACTATCATCTCCCTCCTCACCGTATAAAATGTCATCACCTTTTCCTCCTTCAAAATCATCGTCTCCCTCTTTACCGTAAATGATATCATTACCATCAGCTCCATTTATCTTATCATTTCCGTCACCTCCACGGATCTTGTCGTTATTAGGTGTCCCTTCAATTGATACTTCTATTTTTGGTTTTTCAGGAGAAGTTTTTTTTAACGCCTCATTTTCCAAAATGATCGTTGAGTTAGTTTGAGCATTGATAAATTCTAAAGTAACCAAATTGAAAAAAAATAATATGATAAAGAAACTAACTCGTATCAATCTATTTATAAAGTTATAGCATTAATACCAATTTATACATTTCAATATACTTGGAAATCATTTTATTTCTAAAATTATATTAACGTGTGGTAGGAAAGATAAATACAGACTTGTAAAATATAAAATAATCGTATAAATTTCAGTAATATTTTCTAAAACTATTAGCATAATAATATACTGTTACCATTTATAGCTTTTTCTCATTTTAAGTTATTGAGTCACTGTGGTAAATGTTATAAAACTATTTTGTAATAATTATTGTTACCTTTGGAGCGATCAAATAGTCATTAAATTAATTATGGAGTAGTTATAGATAAGGGATTCTGTCTAGAATTACAATATGAAATTAATTAGGTTATAAATTCCTCCATTCCATCTTTTATCTAGAGCTTTGAATAATTTTTATTTGCTGATTTATTAATTATTAGTAATAGTGATAGTTTATTAGCTAGATGGCAAGTTTATATATAATTGATATAAAAAAACATAAATTATATTTGCAATTGGGGATAATTTTATTTATTATTTGAAAATCATATAAAATTTACCTTCCTTAAAAGATAATACATAAAGAGAACCATCTGGACCTCTTTCTATATCGCTAATGCCCCCAAAACCAGTTCCGAATAAAAGTAAATTGGCCTCATCATCGTCATCAACTACTTTGTCTAAAAGATTTTTCTTTGATTTATCTAAGAAAATGTTCTCTCTCTTGTTATCTAGTAATACAATATATATATTGCCTTGGTTGTAGTCTCCAATTAACAACTTATTATAATATTTTTCTCCTAATTTTGTAGTATTCATAAATTCAATATCTGTTAAAGCCACAGGATCATGCCAACTCCATTGGGGATCTAAGTATATCGAATTAGGTAACAGTTGAAGGTCATGTAAAGTTGTCTCAGATTGAGCGATGGGTCCCGTTACCTGAATCCATACACTATTGAAACCCGGCTTAACTATATTAACTTCATCATATTGGCTAGGTCCATTTTCAGTTTGCCAGATTGTCCCAGTCAGAGGATCAATTGTGATGCCAAACCTATTTATTATACCATAAGCAAAATACTTGGCTGTATTAGGATTCGAAAAAAATGGATTTGTTTCTAGAGCTGAACCATCTTCGGAATTATCTTCAAAATAACTCCGGTATCGTCTGGTTTATCACGCATCTAGATTTTGTAAAATTCCGCGATGATTAAGATCGCCTATAATAACATACAAATTATCATTATTATTAGAGTTACTATTCTTTTCTAACACTAATTTACCGCCGTTATGATTAGGTCCAGGGAGGGCAGGCAAATCAATAAGCAACTTTTGATTAGTTAATTTATTCTCATTCCATAAAAAATTATAGACCCTATTCTTCAGTATATCGCCATTACTTCTCTGTTAGATAAACGAAAATGTTTCTACCGTTATACTCTATACCTAGTAGACCTCGTTCACTTTTTGTGTTAACATCAAATTCATGAATTGGGTTTTCATCTAATTGTTGATCAGACAATAATAGTATTTTCCCTTCCTTTTCTATTATTAAAATATCACTATCAACAAAAACTAGACCTGTAGGATCTGATAATCCTTCAGCAATTATTTTATACTTCCATAAAGGATCCTTAAAAACAGGATCTCCCATGACTTTATGTTCAAAAGATGAAACCATCAAAATATAGGACATTACAATAATGGCGCCTAAAAATAAATTGATATTTTTCAAATAAATAATCCGTAGATAGATATATCTAATTTATATTTTATTTGTGAATTAATTAATATATATCATTTTAATACATATCTAATTACATATGGTTAATTATATTATTATCCTAAGATTCTATTTCTCAATTAGTTCTATAAGTAAGATTAAAAATAAAAAATTCTTGTTTTATAGAAATGGAAATCATGTATTATTTTATTGAAGATTTTAAAATACTATTTATAAAATACTATTTATATTTATTTGACTCAGGATCATATTAGTTGTGACGAATAATGATGAGACCAGTTCATACAACAAAAAGAATAAAGATGAAAATAAATTTTCCAAAAAAAATGGAGATTTATCTTTTAAAGAAAAAAAACGTATAGTCATAACTTCCCTCATTGCTTCGGCTATCCTTGCTATACTAAAACTTATTATAGGATTTTATACTAATAGCCTTGGGATTCTTTCAGAATCATTTCATTCTGGTCTGGATGTACTTGCTGCTTTAATGACTTTTTATGCAATTAGAATTGTAATTAGACCTCCTGATTCAAAATTTACATATGGTTATGCTAAAATTGAGAGTCTTTCTAGTCTGGCAGAAATATTACTTCTTTTTCTGGTTGCAGGGTATATTTTTTATGAGGGTTTGGAAAGAATTTTCATTAAAAGTATTGAACCAGATATAACATTTTTTTCATTCGCAATAATGATAATTTCAATAGTAGTTGATTATTGGAGATCAAAAACTTTGTTTAGAGTTGCTCGCAAATATGGCAGCCAGGCGATTGAAGCTGATGCGCTACATTTTAAAGCAGATATGTTCTCCTCTTTGGTCGTTATTGTAGGACTTTCTACAGTATTATTATTTAAAATACCTAATGCAGATGCATATGCTGCATTAATAATTTCATGTATGATAATATATACTTCACTGGGATTAGGTAAACGTACGTTAGATGTCCTTTTAGATAAGGCTCCAAAAGGCATTAATCATATAATATTGGAATCGATTTCTGGTCTAGAGGGCGTGGATCGAGCTCATGATATAAGAGTGAGAAATGTAGGAGCTGCACTTTTCATAGATCTTCATATTGAAGTACCGAGAACATCCACTCATGATAAAGCACATAAAATTGCTACTAATGTTGAAGACAAAATTAGAAAACTGATCCCAAATTCTGATGTTTTAGTTCATGTGGATGCGATAGAATCTGAGTCAGAAACCTTAACTGATATAGTAAGATTAATTGCCTCAGAAACTGATGGTATTAAAAATGTACATTCAATATTCTTCTCACAATTACCATCATATTCAAATAAACAAACCAATAAAAATTTCAGTGAAACTAATTTGATCCATGGTGAGAATACGCATCCTATTAAAAACGAAATTAAGAAAGAATTGAGACTCAAAAATAAAAATAATAGTAAACGATTGTTACATCTGTATTTAGATGTTCAAGTTGATAGTGGATTAGATCTTAGAACCGCTCATAATATTATAGAAGCTTTTGAGTCCAAAGTAAGGAATGATATTCCACTTATAAAACATATAACAACTCATATTGAGTTTGAAACCGAGGAAATAAAAAAAATTGGAATAGAAAAAGAAGTTCATTCTTCATACCTAGAAAAAATTCGTAAATCCTGCTTTAAAATTGAAGGTGTAGTAGATTGTAAGGATATTGGAATAGTAGATATGGAGGGAGAGCAACATATTACTTTAACAATAACAATTCAATCCTTGAATCCAAGTGATCTTTCAATTTATGATGCTCATCAAATTGCCACTGATGTCCAACAAATGATAATAAGAGATACTGGAGCCTCTAAAGTTGTGGTACATACCGAGCCGTTATAGGAGACTTAATTTTTTTAACAGTAGAATTACTCAACTACTTTAAATCCTACTGAACATCAAATTTTCTCTATTTTAACTTGTACTGATGAGTCGAGGAAGAAAGATCATTATAAAAAAAACACCTACTCCCACGGTAGGTTTTCATAGGATCCAAAAATAAGCTGAATGGTACTTGAAGTAATATCGTGATTGTATTTTTATCCTTCTTAGCAAAAGAAAGTAATGACATGCTCATTAAAAAAGCAGAAAATACATGTTTGAGGTTTTAGTTCGCTAATTAACTGGATTGAAATTGGAGGAATAGAAACCATTCTCCACTATGCATTATTTGTTGGCCAACAATGGATAATGTGATCGATTTTAAAGAAAATCTAATCGCTATTTAGAAATACTATTATCTTGGTTTCAGTTTTAAATCAAAAGAATAGATGAAAAAAGAAGATTCCTATTTTATCGAACATGTAAATTAATTTGATCTTTGGACTCAATTGTTAAAGAATAGACTATTAAACATATTATTAATCTCATATTTATAGTAAATTAAGAATGATTTGCTTAATAATATTGAGCTTGGAACTATCACAATAAACTAATGAGATAATTGGGAATTTTATAGTAACTTTGACATTTAATCTAGCAAATCAATAGATATAATAATAATATTCATTTTTTTGATTTTATATAATATGTTTAATAAATGAGCAACAATACCATATTTTTTATTTATTTTGGGAAAAACCCATCTATTATTAGGCTCCACTTTTGCTAATCCATTATGCCATTCTCCTTTTATTTTTCCCCGAATATTACATAAGGCAAGTTTAACATTCTCATTATTTTTTATTCGTTTAAATTTTCCAGATTTATCACTAGTACGAATAAAAATTTTCTTATCTTCAAAAATAAACCAAACTGGAGTCGATACTGGTTTGCCATTTTTTTTGTAGGTTAGAAGATTAATATAATTTCCAGTTTCTAGTGATTGATGAAAATTATTATAATAATTATTATTCAATGACATTGTCTATATTGTCGCTTTTATTATTATAATTTACTAATATCATAATCTTCCACTTTCGCAGACTTTAATATGAAATTGGCATACTTCTGAGACCGACCTCAAAACTTTTTTTATTAGATAAATTAATCTCAAATTATACATAAAATATTTACAGAATCTAATATGAATTAAGATTCTATTTTCAATATATAATGTTAAACACTAGATTTCCAATAGTTAATATTATAAAATAAAACATACAGCTAAAATGAAACTAACAATTGTTTCAAATATAGTAAAGGATAAAATAATTTTTGAAAATAACCAATTTACTTATAGTCTAGGAGGGCCACCCTGTTATTGTGGTCTAATCGCTAAACAATTTGTAGCGAATGTTAGGCTCGTTACAAAATTTGGACAAGATTTCACTGCTAACGAATTATTATTTTTTAAAAATTTCAATTTTGAAATTAATAACAATTCACTTTCACAGTCACCAACAACAAAATTTATTTTGAAAATTAATGGATTAAACAGGGATTTATATTTATTAGACAAATGTGCTACTATTTTACTCTCTGATGTAGAAGACATTAATACTGATGGTTGGATTATTAGTCCAGTTTTCGATGAAATTCCATATTTTGTTCTTGAATATTTAATTAATAACCATAATAAAGATTTTTTGATGTTAGATCCACAGGGATATACTAGAACAATAGACACAAATAGTAAAGTTATTCTCTACAAAAGTTTAGATCCACAATTTTTTAAAAATATTGATGCAATAAAATTGGATCCTCAGGAACTCTATTGTTTTTCTGGAGGTAATGATTTAAACTCTCTTCGGCAGTTAAAAGTAAATAATGCGATAAAATATGCTCTTTATTCCGAAAATCAAAGAATTCATATGCTAGAAGGAGATAAACATTATTGGCTTGAAATCAATAAAGTAAATACTTCTGATTCTACAGGTGCAGGAGATATTCTTTCATCTGCCTTTACTTGTGCCTTCATGAAGGAGCGCGATCCCTTATGGGCTTTTAGCTTTGGAGTCGGAGCAGTAATGGCTTCATTAAAAACAAAAAAAAATGGAATTGAAAAAATTCCTCAACATAAATTTATAGAGGAAAATGCGTCATATAATTATAATTTAATAAAATATGAAAGTTTCTGAATCTGATCTGATCAATTTATTCACATTTTAAAATATCATAACTATTATAAAATAATAGTAAAATTTTTATTATGATAAATGTTATCTAGAAACATATTCTTAATTAAGAATGTATAATGATCCTTCTTTTTTTTGAGAAATTTATCAAAAAATTTTATTGTAATATTCTATGAATGAATAATACTGATTTTTTTACAAGAAGAAAAAGTAGAAAAAAATTATAAAACAATGAGTAGATAAAGTTTTTAATAGTTGTTTTATTTGAATATGTTAATAATGAAAAAACAGAGAAATCTCTCATATAATATAAGTATTCTAACGTTTCTTTTTGTCATCTCTACAGTGATGGTGACTTCTTCACCATTTCAACTGCTTTTCGATGTTAATCCAAGTTTTAAGTCTCCTTTGGCATTCAAATTGGCTAATGCTGCCGATGATACAGAAAATAGTGCAAATGAACAAGGAGATGTCAAAGATGAACAATCTGATCAAGACTTTGCCGAAACTTCCTTTGAAGATTTAGGTGGCAATGATGAGTCTGATGAACAAGGAGATGTCAAAGATGAACAATCTGATCAAGACTTTGCCGAAACTTCCTTTGAAGATTTAGGTGGCAATGATGAGTCTGATGAACAAGGAGATGTCAAAGA
>JAICEO010000057.1 GCA_025924135.1 Nitrososphaeraceae archaeon
CTTTTGCCTATGATAGGAGCCATGACTATAATTACTACATTTATCTCTCCTTATATGATTAAACTGGGTTGGAAATTACCGGATAAGATATTTTCAAAGAAAGAAAAAAGAGATGAAGAATGAGGAAAATAATAAAAAATATATTAATGCCTTAACAAATTTTTTACTCTTTGAATAAATTCAGTACACTTTCATCTTGGCCTAGCAAATTCCCTTTTCTTTCAAATAATTGCATTACGCATACAGTAAATCCTACGTGTGCACAACTATCATCTTGACAATAAGTACAGAATGGAACACCATCATTAATTTTTACTTGTATATAAGAATGTAAGGTATTATCATTTAAAATACATTCTTTATCTTTTTCATATCTTTTAAGTATAAAATGATTTTTAGTAGATGTTTTATTTTCTGAATTTAGCCATTCCATAAAGGCTAATTCTCCATCCTCTAAATCAGAAATATGAATACGGTCATTTTCTTCTTTCTGAGATGTTACTATTTTTTCTGGATTTTTGTTTTTATCTTGGTCAAACATTTCAAAATCTTCTTTTACTGTGTCTATGCTTTTCAATAGAACTCATTTATATATTGATCGTAAACATCAATAAAAGAAAATATAAACATTTGGGAAGTATTATAGATAAAAAATTTGGATTATAAATATAAATACGCATATTGTATCTAACAGTTGAAAAAAGACAATATTACTTGGAAATGATAACAAACAATTATAACCATATATTTTATTTTTTTATAAATGTCTAAGTCTAAAATCTTTGATATATATACATTTTTATCAAATATCCCTAAAGCTCAATATTTTATTGATGTAATAAATACCTCAACTATGGAGGTTGGGATAATAAATTTGAAGAAAGAACAAGAAGACACTCAACAACCTCATAATTCAGATGAAATTTATTACGTCATAAGTGGCAGTGGAACAATAGAGATAGATGGAATTAAAAAGGAAGTTAATCCAGGAAAAATAATTTACATTCCAAAACGAATTCGTCACTCGTTTCATGCTAATAGTAATGAATTAGTTGTTTTATACATACTAGGATAGATATCTAATTTGATCAAATACAATAAAAAATATGATATTGTTAAAGTTACGGTGTTGGATTGTCAAAGCAAAATGCAAATGCAAAGATTATGTAAAATGTTACAAATTTAGTTATTTTTTTATAATATTGATATCGTTTTTTAATATCCATTTTTCTTCTAGACTAGTAAAATTCGATATAATATCAAAAGCTATAATAAACAATTTCGAAAAGGAATATTATATTTGCCATTATAAAGCCTTGAGATAACTTGTGCATGGGTTGTAATACCCATTTATATCTGCACGAAACTATCAATTATTATTGAAATACTATATAGAAACCGAATGTATACATTTTTTAAATACAGTAATCAGTCAATCAAGATTTAATATTTAAATCTATTATATGGTCACGTAAATAATAATTTAACAAAAATCTTTTTTAGATATATTAGAAGTAGTCATTACCAAATTTTTCCATTTGGATTGCCATTTTCCTTTGCTTCATATTCAAAAACGACGACTTTGTTATTTAGTAAGCCAAGATTATATTTGCAGAAGTCTTGAAAAATAACGAACCTCTATCTGTTAGGTTAGGACCATGATAGTGTCCTATTCCATAACCTTTCTAGGTTACTAAATATAACAATTAATTTCATAATTTAGTGGTAGCAATAGTTTTCCTTCCTGTAGTTTTTTTCTTTTTCTTCTTTTGGGTAGATAAAGCTACCAACTCTTGGAGTTTTTTTGATTGTTCTATTCCTATTAATGGTAGTTCTTTACTATCTATTAATCCTATTTGAGATAATAATGAAGCTTGATCCCAGTATATATGTTCATGAGCTATTTTGTTTCCTTTGAACCTCATCACAACGACAAGTGGTAATTCAACATGTTTACCTGTTGGTGGTATTCCTGGAACCATCGCAGGAATTTCTATATCATGTGTAAAGCTTAGGATAAGTTCGTCAACAACTTGGTACTTACCTATTGTTCTTGAAATTTGTACAAATTTAGTGTCAGAAGGCATTTTACCTATAAAACTGTCTCTGTAAAAAGTATAGACTTTCTCATAGCCTATACCACCAGTTAAAACAGGGACGTGATGAACGTAGGGGTCTTTTACCATAGTCTGCATTGTTGCAAATACATCTATTTTGTCAAATTCACAATTTATATGCGTATCAAAAACTGCAGCAAGCTTATCATGAGATTGCTTACTAGTTGGATTGCTATTGCTGATTTTCTTCTTATCTTGTTTCTGATGTTTTGCCTTTACCAACTAATATACTTTTTTTATAATTAAATAATAAGTCTATCTAAATCAACTCAATATTTTAAAAAATTTAATAATTGAAATAACTTGATATGTAATATCTGAGAAATCTATATTCTAATAAACAAAAATGAGTAGCAACAGAGGTAAGGTAGGTAGTCATAGTTGTTGTTGGTGTTGTTAGTAGCTATAAATTACTATGTGTGTTAGTTTGAACTATATTTAATATTTCGTAGTCTATAATATATTATTAATTGAGGAACCATGCTAAAGAATGTAGTATCAATTTAAAATTGCCATAGCCGAACAGTGATGACTGGCTGGGATATTTATTTTCAGACTATGACAATTTATTGATGGGCCAATTGGTTGGTTGAGAGAGATATTTTTGATGTTACTGGTAATATATTATATTGATTATTGTATTTATTATTATTTGTAAACCTAACTTGAGATTTTAATCAAAAAATATGTATTTTATTTATAGGGAAAATATTAATTTCCAATCTAAAAATTACCTATTATCTTTAGGGGAATTCTTATGTGAATTTTAATTTATACTGGTATAGCAGTAATAGTACCACAATTAAAAAGGGGATTTGTCGTTTTAGTATTGATTTTAAAATTGAATCCAATTACTATTACTATATAAGAAATAATATAGTATATTCAAGTATGAATAACCTCAAAATGAGGATCATAATCTACAAATTTAAATTTTGATAGGACAATAATAGGGATAGGAGAAAAAATAGAAATATGTCTGTACTTTCAAAAACTCTTATATTACGAGTTCCTTCTAATATAATTTACCGTGCTTTAAAGGATACACGATTAGAAAAATTTTTTCCTGAATTTTTTATAGGCATAGAAAGAAAAGTTGTAATGGATAAAACAAATAAGGAGATTTGTTTTAATACCATAACTCAAGGAAAACAGATCGAGATTATAGAAACTTTCAAATTTAAAATTTTTAGCAATAACAGAACATTTATAGAATATATTACAGAGACAAAAAGTATAGAAGAGAACAATATAATATTAGATTCAATAATACAGACACATGTAGCTAATATTTTATATTCACTTTTGATGTTGGAGACAGGATATATCAATGGAGTATTAAAAAGAAAGAAAAAATTAGTTAATTCATTATGAATATGAATAAAATCATATAATGATTTGGATTATGCTTATTTAGACTTTTAATATACTAGAGGTATAAAGAATATTTAATGTTCCATCATCATAGCCATAGGTTCTTTCTCTTCATTATCATTTGTTATAGCAGAATTATTATGTATCATTGTTTTATTAATAAAAGTATAAAAGCTCAACAACAGCAAATTCTTGAAAAGCCTGTTACAATATAAAGATATTCTATAAATAATTAAATATAAAAATAATGAGAAAAATAATTAATTAATAATAAAATTTTATTTTAATATTTTTTCTATTTCATTTAGATGGATATTTATTTTATCTATCATTTTTTGTATATCTTGTACATCAGCTTTTCCTTGTATAAGATTGCGCAATTGTTCTCTTAAGAGTCCTTCAGTATCCTTCATAAGTGATTCATCATGTTTTGCTATTTCGCCTTCTAAAAATTCAAAGTTATTTAAATATGCCTCTATTACTAAACTTTCAGCATTTTGATAATTGCCATTCTTTACATTTTCGATAGCTTGATTTAACAATGTGCGTATATTATTAATAAATTCTGATGATTCTGTATCTGAAGAGACAAGAATAGCAAGATCCTGTGCTGGTACATTTAGTATATTTGGTATAGTATTTGTTATATTATTGATTATTGTAGAAATTTGCTTTGCATCTTCTTTATTATTAATAGATGCCTTTAGTTCTTGAAATAAATCTTTAATTACTGTTAATTTATCTTTAGATGTTTGATTTAAACTACTTACTGTTTTATTCAATAGTTCATTAGCAGCTGAGATAAATCCCTGTGCATCTTGATATTCTGCAATATTCGTAATTGTACCATTAGCTATTCCTACATCATATTCTGATTCTGCAGTTTTAAGTAAATTAATTAATGTACTCATATTAAATTTAATATTAGCAACTTCTTTTTCAGGTATAACTGTAATTATTGCTTTATCTAATAGAATCTTTACAGAATCTGCAGACTTAATAAATTCTGTAGGTGTTGATTTAAAAACTATTGATGTTAGATTATCGAGTGAATTAATTAATGTTTTATTTAATTCATTATCTGCAGATGATAATTGATTTCTAATTAGTGTATATATTTCAGTAATTGGATGAAAAGTATGAGTCTGTGTAAGTTCATTATTTCCTGCTTGTTTATTTGAAATTGCAGCAGATAAATGGCCTTTAATAAATTCTATATTAGTTGCAAAATCAACATCAGTATTGTTTAATGATGAAGAAGACTTATCATTAATACTAGATTTTTCTTGAGCCCATACCATTGTAGGAAATATAACAATAAGTAATAACGGAAGATAATAGAGATTAGTTCTTTTCATAGGTTGAATTGATTAATTGGAACTATTTAAGAGTAATGTTTATTCTCTATATCGAAATTTATTCATATTTATTAGATGTAGCGTAACATAACTGGAGAATTCAAGTTTCTAATAAAACATTTTATGACTAATGAAATGGGTTTAATTAATATTCATAAAAACATATTAATTATTTGAAATTGGAAATTTATTATAGTCATAGTAGAGAATGAGAAAATGATTAATAAATAAATACTGAATTTATTTAATTAATTATAAACTTACATAATTAATCGAACCATTGGCAAAGTCTGTCATAGTCTGGATATTCCTTCTCCAACCAGTTATTGTTTATCCAGACTATGAATAATTAACTCGTTTTAAATTATTATATACTATTTAAAGGCAATTATTAATTCAATATTGCCAAGTTATTAAATAGCTCAAAAAAGCATTCAGACCCAATTTTTCATCATTTAGAATTAACTATAGAGTTTTATATTAGGTTAACCTAATTAATGTATCTGGAATATGCATGGGCATAATTAAGTCATTCAACACTTATTCCGGAATATACCAATTTATGCCGGAATATTTACAATATGTTTATTCAATAAAGTAAAATATCAGTTCGACTCATATTTTCTAAAATGATAATAGTCTTTTAAATTAAATATTAGTTTTCTTACTTGAATCCTATGACAATGCCTAAAGGATGGCAAAAGGAACAAATTATATCTAAAAAAGAAAATTTTAATGAACAGAACGAACAAATTAGTTCAAAGAATGAACTAACAAATTCAATAATAACTGTTGACGATAAATTAACTATTCAGGAATTAATTGCTACATATAACATTGCTGTTGATAATAAAAATATAGATGAGTGGACTAACACCTGGACAGACGACGGAACGTGGAGTACAACATTTGGAGAGGCAAAAGGTAAACCAGAACTAAAAAATATGATCGAGCAAGTTACAAATGAATTTGCTAGTGGTAAAAGACATTTATCAACAAATATTATAATTGAAGACGCACGAAATAATATGGCTAGTGTAAAGTCATACCTAATAGTGACAGAAGCAAAAAAAACTCCCGAAGTGGTAGCTTCTGGAACTTATAGTGATATATTAAAGAAAAATAATAGTGGAAGTTGGAAATTTTATAAACGTAAATTGGATATTGATCTAATAACTGAATCCAATAAATAAAAATTTTTCCATTATGTATGTTTCATTATTGGGACGCTTTTACCAATTACTATTATCAAAAATAGACGAATATATGGATGAATATACTATATAATATACATGATTCATAAACTCCCTACAGAGCAAAAATCACAAATTCCCAATATTGTTTTTGAATGTGCAGACTTTGAAAATGATATTGAAATGTTATTGATAGAAAAAGAAGGAGAATTTCATTTACATTTACATAATAGTTTTACAGATGACTCAATGGTTATGAAAGTAGATATTCAGGATTTTGCTAGAATGTTTGCTTCGCTATCAGAATATTTTCAACGAGACCAGATAGGGATATGACTATAAATTATTAGCAAGCATATTGCAATGAGAAGAAAAGTGTATAACTTAAGAAAATAATCATAATAAATTTAAATAATAAATAATAAAAGGAAATCTTGTATAGGGGATGAGGATTTTTCTACCTAACTCATTACTAATTCTATAACGTAATTTACAGGTAATGATGTCTGAGAAAAGATGTTATATTATAAGAAATTTAAGCCTACTAAATTTATTTATTGAAACTAGAGATTTGGTATTCAAATGATATTAATAATTTCTAGAAATGATAGCAAGGAATTCAAACATTTTTTAGAGAAAATTCTCAATATAGGAAAATATCTTATTTAAAGGTGAAATTTGAAAATATATTTTCTTTTAGATTTACTATAAATCATAATAAAAATTCTTCGATTTCCTATAAGATGTTCCAATAAAATTAAAAATTAAAAAGTTTATTTAAGAAATATCACAATAAAACAATATCTTTACAATTAAAATCTTTTTAAAAAATTGTACTCCTCTAATTACTACTACTATGATAGTTTTCAAAACTTGTTATTGTTATTTTTTTTTGATAATATAAAAAAATTCAGATAGAAAGTCATGTAGTTATGATAAGTGGTAGTTAAATAATTTAATCTCCCTTAATTAGATTCTATAACTATGAAATTATATTTAACACAGTACAGTTTAGAGAAAGTTTCGCTATATAGAATAAGGACAAAATTTTTATTTATATTTGGACCTCTATGCCATTTGTCAAAGCACATGAATAAAATGATTTGGAAAAATAATAATTCACAATTTTTACTAATTGTTTTTATTATGTTAACCCCATTATTTTTTATCTTTTTTTTAGTTAACAATATAGAGGCTTTTGGTGAAGGTAACGATATTCAGCAACAAAACGCTACTCTCGCTTTAACAGATTATAATTTTATAGCAACAGGAGACTGGTACTGTAATGAAGAAACAAAAAGAACAATAAACAATATCCTTGCTGTACATCCAGAATTAATAATCACAACTGGAGATCAGGTAAAAGAATCTCCTTCTGCAGCTTGTTGGATTCAAATGTCAAAGCCTATAAAAGATAAAATGAAAATTGCAATAGGAAACCATGATGCTGAATTTTCAAATATTTACAAACAGATTGTTGACTACCATCAATTAAAGAGTCCATATTATTCACATGACTTGAAAAATGTTCACTTTATTAGTATGTCTACTGAACATCCCTACGATCAAGGAAGTAAACAGTATGAGTTTATTAAAAATGATTTAGAAAAAACAACAAAAAATTCAGATATAGATTGGATAGTAGTACACCAACATAAACCTCTTTATTCAACAAAACAAGATAAAAAAGAAGCAGAACAACTTAGAGATATATATGAACAACTTTTCCAAAAATTTGACGTTGACCTTGTAATCTCGAGTCATAATCAATATTATGAAAGAACTTATCCTTTATTATACAATGAAGATTTTGAAAAAATTACTAATAAAAAAACAAAACCACAGCCAATAGTTACAGATCATTCTCAATCAGAATATCCACCGACAGACGGAATAGTATTCCTGACGGTAGGAACTGCTGGAGATGAATTAGATCCTGTTAAAGAAAAATATGACTTTTATGTTGTCCAGGAAAGTAAATTTGGCTTTTTAAATATTGAAATTGAGAATAAAGGTAAGACATTAGTTGGGGAATTTCATTCTAATGATGGAAAGGTGATAGATCGCTTCAAATTAAATGAGACTTGATAATTTTCTTCAAAATATTATGAATTTTATAAGGTACTAAAATATAAATTAAATGATCGTTACAATATTATCAAGTTTATATAATATCCAATTTATAGAAACAAATTTATTCAATTCTATTGCTAGAAATTTGGCTTTTAACATGAATCAAAATACATAATTAGTTAATAAAAAATGAACACATTTAGTTACCGGTACTAAGCCAATATGAGGCTGACTATAAATAAAATTTTTCTATTCTCTCTCTTCCTTAGAATTATCTAAGTCTTCAGAGGTGATATCCTCTGTTATCTCTTTTTTATCAATAATAGTTTTCTTTTTTACTACAACTTCTTCTTTCACATATGGTTTTTTTGTAACTTCAGCTTCTTCTCTCTTTAATGGTATTTTTATCTCCTCTGGTGATTCTACAGGATTTCGTGCTTCTGTGAATCCACTAGGAGGTCTCCTCTCAATCCTTTCTATTTCTTCTCTTATTAATTGAACTTCTACTGTTTTGGTTTCCTTGACTGGTTTTTTAATAATAACTGTTTCATCTACAAGTTCTTTCTTTATAACATCTAATTTTTCTGACATTAAAGGAATAACTTCCTCTTTTTCTTTTGTATTGATTAATGAATCATAGTCATTAGTAGGGGTAATATTAGCAGCAGCAGCAGCAGTTTCAGTTTCTATTTCACTAGTACTAAAATCATTAGTATCATCTACATTTTGAGGTCGCATATATGAATTTCTTGCCTCTTCTTCAGTTACTTTGAATAATACTCTATTACCATCATATTCTTGAACTAGGTTTACTGGAAAAGAGAAAAATTCTTTATCAATTATGCCCTTTTGTGTTAATACATATTCTGGATCAACACTTTGTATCTCACCAAAATCAGCATCATCAATTCCGCGTGCCTCTTTTTTTATAATTTCATTCCAAGGAAAATCATTAGAACTCATATATTATCCTATTTAATAAATTATTTAATAATTACAATGAGTTTATTGTTATCTATAAAGTACTAAATAATTATCAAATAAAATTCTTCAAATTCATTATATTATCTTCTTAGGTTCTATCTATTCAATTTAGATCGTATCCTACAACGATGAAAAAACCCAGACGGTTTAAAAGTAATACAATTCAAGACCCTTATCTGAAAGATGTTTACTAGAAGATGTTTCTAGAAGATAATTTAAAAGAGTCAAAGTTCCCTACCCAACGGGAAGGTTTTTAAAGTATTTTTGGCCGTAGTAGTGACCTTTTGTATTCATGAGTAGTATGTCATAAACCAGACATCTTCAATTCTTTAAATTTTTTAGATGGTTTTCACACATAAAGTTTTTGTAAATTAGTCCAAGAACTATTATTTGTGAATATAGATGCAATCAATTATGGAGTAAATAGTAATAAGTTAAATAATAAATAAAATACAAAGTAGTACTCCTGATAGTAACATATTAGTTAATATATTATAAGAAAAATAAATTATCTATATTAAATTAGCTTTCGATTATAAATATAATTTTAAAAAATTATTTTGTTTTATAAATTGGAAGAATAAATTCAAATGTAGCACCTTTTATTTCTCCATTTGAATCATTATTATAACCTATTATAGTTCCATCGTGTGCTTCTATAATTTTTTTTGAAATATATAAGCCAAGACCAGTACCTCCAAATTCAGATTTTGTATTAAATTTTGAAAATAGTCTTGGCAATATTTCTGGATCTATTCCTGTACCATTGTCTCTTATTTTTACAGATATTCCTTCATTTTTATTTTTATCTTGTTTTACTTTTGACAAAATTATTTCAATTTTTGCTTCTTTGCCACTAGTAAATTTTGCTGCATTTTTTATTAAGTTACTAATAACTTGATAAATTCTTTCTTTATCTGCAAATACTTTAAATGGATCATTTGGATGAAAGACGATTTGGACATTTTGATTAATTCCGTCTAATTTTTTTGCAGTTTTTAAATCTTTTATTACATTGCTTATTTTTTCTTGTAGATCAAATTCAGTTTTATTAAGTACAAGATTCCCGCTTTCAATTTTTGTAATGTCTAAAATATCTTGAATTAATTTATAAAGTCTTTGAGCATTTCTTTCTATCGGTTGGACATAATTCGATGTTTTTTCTGGAAATGATTTTATCATTTCTGCATATCCCATTATTGATTGAATAGGTGTTCTCAATTCATGTGCAGTTATATTTATAAATTCTTTCTGCAGTTTGTCATGTACTTTTAATTGTTTATTTGCTTCTCTTAGTTGTTTTATATTTTGGTTTAATTTAATAGTTTGATTATTAACCTTAGTTTGTAATCTTTTATTCCATGTAAAGAGGAAATAACCTAAAATTGAGGAAACAAATATTATAATGAATATTGCAATTGTAGAAAAGTTACGTTGAAGATTTAAGAAATAAATAACTTCTGCATCAATATTATATGGTTTATTTATTAATAAAGTCATGAATTGATCTCCCTCAAGAGATATAGGTCTAGCGGAAAAAGTACTTGTTTGACTTGTAGTATTTATATTATAAATACCGCTTTTTCCATTTAATGCATCATTTACAAACTTGTTAATACTCTCTGATTCTTTTAAAGGCAATGGATTTAATATTAATGATTGTACCTTATCAGAAAAAAATTTTTTTCCTATTAAATCCTTCTTAGCATTAAACATAACCATTTCATTTCTATCTAATAAAGTAACCTCATTTTGTTCCGACGATAACATAGAAAGTTCTAAAAGTTTTTCTAATTTATCAATTCTGACAGATGCTTCTATTATTCCATTGAATATTGTTTTATTAAAGGTATTATGAATGGGAATAAATTCATTATTCGTATTGTTAATTGAAAATGTTTGATTTATACCCTCATTTTTAGATATATCATTTATCAATATAGGCATAGAAATAGAAAATCCTGGGACTTTATTATTTGAATTAATTAGGTTTGAAATATATAATTTATTTATTTCCTTTGGAATAGTAAAATATGATCTATTACTAAAATCTTGATCTATTGATTTATTATATGGTTGATGATTATTAATAAGATTGCTAGTAGCAATGATTTTGCCGTTTTTATCTATTATTCTATAATAGTCAGTGATTTGCTGAGTTGATGATTGACCTGCATTCATCAATAATGCCATATCTTTGATATCTTTTGATTGCTGAACAGTTGGTGAATTTACAAGAGTTTTAAGATTTGTCACTATATCCATAAGAGCATTTTCTATAATTTTTCCAGAATCATGGGTTTGAGTCATTGAAACATTTTGGATTTCACCTAATGCTACGGCTTTTGCTGATCTTTCTATTTCTGAGTATGTAAAGTAAAATAAAATTGCCAATATAACTGCCAATAATATAATTGATATAATGATTGAAAAGGAGTTAAGTAATGATTTTAGCATAATTTATCCTGATTTTATTGGGATGTGCACCATGTTCTTCTATAACATACATTCTATTTGTATACTCAGTTGCAATATCATGAAAAAGAATAAATTTGCCATCACTTGTCCTTTTCTTTCCTATATTTTTAATTTTATAGCATCTGTGCTAAAAACTTGAATAGGCTGATTTTGTGTATCTTTTACATACAAATTATCTTTTGAATCAAATATTATTAAAGGCACTTCCTTTAATTGGACTTCATTTCCGAACTGATCGCAACTTTCAACTAATTTTCCTTTTTTTGTGAATTTGTGTGTATTTTCATTTTCATGATCTTCATCATCTGTATGCACATTATCTTTAGACTCTATAGCAAGTGCATATATTTGGCAAAATTTGGTTTTTCCTTCCCCATTCTTATCCATTTTATTATAAAATTGCCTCCTGGACCAACCTTTTGAATACTTTGATTATTTCAAAGTAAATTCCCAAATAGTCTAATAATTTTACTTTTTTCTCTTTCATAGTTACCTCAAAAACTGAAAAGTAGCGTCCAGTTCTGATTAAACTGTAAGATCTTTCTATTATCATAATCAACAACAAAGAGATTTCCCTCTTTATCAACATTTACATCTTCAATATTCTTAGAGTAATTGTTCTCTATTTGGAATGGTCGCCCCAAAAAATAGATAATATATATTAATCTATTCTCAATTGTATAGGTTAATTTCTTAGAAGAACAATTGATATTTGTTCTAGTGTTGTACTAGAGAAATTGGCTATAATTTTGCAATATAATCTTAATATTAGATTAGAGTTATTTAAGATTGTGAATAAAATTATCAAATTACTATCAATAAAATTTTCCTTGATATTTTTAAGTTTCATTACTATAAATTTTATATCTTCTGTTTATGCACAGGACTATGAATTTAATGCGGAAGACTATTTTTCTTCAGAACAAAATCCTACAAATTCAAGAGATAATCCTACACCAGATTCAGAAGATACAGATAAAGAAAAATGTCTTGATAATCCAATGGAATCTCTTTCGTTACCAAATAACGATATAGGTTTAGATCCTTACGTATCAGAATTTCATTTTATAAAAAAATTTGATAGAGAAGGCAATCTTGTAGGTAGTTGGGGTACTGTAGGATCTAATGATGGGCAGTTTCTTCATGCTCATGGAATAACTATTGATTCTAAAGATAATGTATATGTGAGTGATGCAGAGAATTGCAACATTCAGAAATTTGATAAGAATGGAAATTTTATTACCAAATGGGGTACAAAAGGAATAGGTCCTAGTAAGTTTATGCAACCTGAAAGTATGGCTGTAGATTCTTTGGATAATATTTATGTTGCAGAATATTCCAGAAAAAACATACAAAAATTTGATAGCGATGGTAACTTTATCACAATGTGGGGACAAGAAGGAAATGAGGAGGGTGAATTTAAAAAACCATGGGGTGTGGCAGTGGATTCAAAAGATAATGTCTATGTTAGCGATCAAACACTCCCCCGAGTACAAAAATTTGATAGCGATGGTACATTTATAGACATGTGGGGTAAAGAAGGCTCAAAGAAAGGCCAATTTGTACACCAACATGATATAACAGTAGACTCAAATGATTATGTCTATGTCACGGATGGTAGACAAAATTCTAGAGTCGCAGTATTTGATAGTGATGGTAAATTCATAAAACATTGGGGAAGTGAAGGCTCAAAGAAAGGCCAATTTATCGAGAATCATGGTATAGTTGTTGATTCAGAAGGTAATATTTATGTAGTAGATACAAGGAACGTAAGAGTCCAAAAATTTGATAGTGATGGTAACTTTATTACAATGTGGGGATCACTTGGGTGTAAAGATGATCAATTCCTAATTCCACATGATATAGC
>JAICEO010000058.1 GCA_025924135.1 Nitrososphaeraceae archaeon
GATCATAATTTTCATTCAAAGATACAACATGTTATGGTTATTGATGTTAATAATAATTGCTTTATCTATTATTATATCATCTAATATAATTATTGTCAATTCTACCAGTATAGATGAGGTAGAAAACTATACTAATTATACTAATAATAATAATAATAATAATTTTACATTAGCATGTAACATTTCTATAATAGCGTGTCTTGATAATAATCCAACATATCTACAAAAAATAGAAGATAATAATCTACAAATAGATTTAATATTAGATCAAGTTAATTCCACTAAACTTAAAGAATATGTAGATATTTTATCATCTTTTTCTACAAGAAATACTAAATCAAATTATATTGATAAAGTAGCATATTGGCTTAAAGATGAACTTGAAAACTTGTGTGAAGGTAGAGTATTTTTTCACAATTATACACAAATTGATCAAAATCAAACTTTTAATTTAAAAAATATTATTTGTAGTAAACAAAGTGTACCATCTTCCTCTTCTGACTATAATAAAACTATCATAATTGGAGCACATTATGACAGTAGAGCTGAAAATATCAATAATACTTATGCTAGAGCTCCAGGAGCTGATGATAATGCGAGTGGAGTTTCTGTACTTTTAGAAATTGTACGTATTCTTTCCCCATTAAATTTAAAATATAATCTTGAATTTGTATTATTTTCAGGAGAAGAACAAGGTCTATGGGGATCACAGCATTATGTAAAATATATAGATAAGAACAATAGAACCAAAACTATAGATCACTACATTAATTTTGATATGCTTGGCTATACACTTTCTAATGAAACAAATAAAGTCGTATTAGAATATGATATTGGCAATAAACATGTACAAAATGATAACCAGTCAAAAACAATAGGCCAATTTATAAAAGAAATAGCCTCCAATTATACTAATCTAGAAGCTGTATTGTCTAAACTTGAAAATAGTGATTTTCTTTCTTTCGAAGCATTAGGTCTTACAGTTATAGGAATACATGATGGAGGTGTAACAAAGAATCCACATTATCATAAATCTTCTGATACACCAAATACTTTGAATATAGAATACCTAACTTCAATAACAAAAATGGTACTTGCTACAATTTTAGAACTGGACTATTTAAGATAATATACAAATATAATGTTTGAGATTTGCTTGATTATTAACAACCTACCTATGTACAAGAATAATTATTATTATTTTTTCTTTAAATTTTTTAATAATATTGTTACCATTCCAACACTTACTAAAACACCTATCCCAATAATTAAATATGTTATAGAGTTTTGGATACTTTTATCACTATCTAACTTTGATTTATCTGAATCTACAAGAAATGGAGATGATGATGATGATGATGGTAATTGACTAAAAGGTATCATTACATTAAATGAAGCTGGAATAATCGAAGAATTTGTATCTACTCTTAAAATAACTTGATGGTTTCCATAGTTAACAAAAGAATGTTTTACAGAAAAATCACCATCACTCACTGTTATATTATCAAATCCGAATAATTCTGAACCTTCTGTAACAACGACTCTTGCTAAGAAATTTTTAATGTGTTCGTCTGTTTTTAAATTTAAAACGCTGAAGTTAAGATCTGTTAAAGTATTTATTTTTATATTTTCTGGCTTATACCCAAATTGAACTTTAATATTGTCCTGTTGGTCTATAATTTCTTGTATAGTGAACTGATTATTATTGTTAGGTATATGAGAATAAATCAAGTTGTAATTATTTAGATATAAAAATAATGTATACCCTAAAAATAATAACAAATATTGAATAAGAGACATCTTTATTTATTTAAAATGATGAATTATCATTTATTTAAATTGTTAAACTAGGATCTTGATGTAAGTACATAGTATTTTATCAACTATGACTGCTTTAATCATATTAATGAACATGAAAAAAGTACGGGCTAGCAAAAGGGTTGCGAGGCATTTTTGCCTCTATTTACTATACAATATTAACAAAAGAGATTAAAATATTTAAAAAATAGATTGTATTCAATAATAATTAAAAGGGACGTATTTAAAAAAAAGATGATGTTACTTTGTTATATTTAAATGTGTTGCATGTAATCTTGTTGATATTAATCTATTGTATGAATGATAATTATTTGTCTAATATTGATATTATTAACAAACATTTGCTAATATGATAATATTACTAATCAAATTCTGGGGGGGGAGGAGATAAAAAGATTTACTTTATCTTTCTAAGAACAACTTAAACGTCATATTCAGAAAACATTAATAGATTGATAAATAATTGTTTTTGTGAAAAATAATTATATTTATATTAAAAGATTTATTTTACTAGTCGGTATTATTGGTTTTTTCATGTCAATTACAACATCATATTCTATTACTACCACTAATAATAATAGTAATCAAGAAGTTGTTCAAGAAGATAAGCTAAATGTAGTAACTTCAGTTGCTCCTATAACAAATATAGTACAAAATATTGGGGGTGATAAAATTAATTTAGTTGGGTTAGTTCCTGAGGGAGTAAATTCTCATACCTTTGAACTA
Organism: Nitrososphaeraceae archaeon; assembly: GCA_025924135.1. Lineage (GTDB taxonomy): Archaea > Thermoproteota > Nitrososphaeria > Nitrososphaerales > Nitrososphaeraceae > TH1177. The sequence goes on from JAICEO010000058.1 coordinate 2,545, forward strand.
ATTCCTTCAGATACAATAAAAATTAATGATGCGGATCTAGTTATCATTGATGGTCTTAACTTGGAAGCAAACATAGAAAAGATTGCAGAAAATGTAATTTCTAAAAATCCATCTATTCGATTGTTAAAACTTGGAGATAATACAATATCCAAGAAAGAGTGGGTATTCGACTTTAGTTTTCCAAAAGAAAAAGGTGATCCTAATCCCCACCTTTGGCTGAATGTAGAATATGCAATAAAATTTGCAAATTTAACACGTGATAAATTAATAGAAATGGATCCAACTAATTCACAATACTACATTAAAAACTCCAATAAATATACAAAGTTACTAAATCAATTAGATGAAGGAATAAAAAAATCGATTGAAACTATTCCTGTAGAAAATAGAAAATTGCTTACATATCATGACTCTTGGGCTTACTTTGCTCCTCGTTATGGTATGAAGGTAATAGGAGCTATTCAAGCCTCAGATTTTAGTGATCCCAGTCCCAAAGATATTGCAGATTTGATAGATCAAGTTCGAAGTGAGAAGATACAGGCAATATTTGCGTCTGAAGTATTTCCTACAAATATAGTTGATCAAATAGCCAAAGAAGGAAACGTTACTGTTGTTGAGACGTTAAGTGATGATGATTTACCTGGCAATATAGGAGATAATAATCACTCGTATGTAGGAATGATGTTAGATAATATGAGAAATATGATACTGCCTTTGGGTGGTAATATTGATGCATTGAAAGATATTAATCCTCAAAATATTATATCTATCGCATAATCATAAGATATTTATCTTTTTTATAAAATAAGAATTAATATTATTATCTATCCAAACATAGGAAACATACCAGCCAAGCTATTTGTCAATATAGCTAATGAACCTGTAAGTAGCAAGAGACCCATAACTATAATCAATGCGGCACTAGAACGGTGAATCCAAGGCATCCATTTTCTTAGCCGCTGAAATGCTATCATGTATTTGTCTATTGCAAAAGCTGAGACCAAAAAAGGAATAGCCAAACCCATTGAATAAAATATCAACAAAGTTACTCCTTCAAATATTGAACCAGTAGTTGCAGCTACTGTCAATATACTTGCAAGAATAGGTCCAATACATGGAGTCCATCCTGCGCCAAAACCCATTCCTATCAACAATGCTCCAATGTGTCCTGCTGGTCTTTTTGAAAACTTTAATCCCCATTCCCTTTGGCTACCCGGAATTTTCAATAGACCAAATAAATTTAACCCAAATATTACTAGCATAATACCTCCAATTCTTTCTATCCAAATGCTATATTCATGAAATACCGATCCTATAGCAGTAATAGATGCACCAAGTGCTACAAATACGACAGAAAAACCTAGTATGAATAAGCTTCCTCTGATAAATGTATTTGATTTTAAAAATGAAATCCTTAAAGATTGTATGTTTGATTTGTCCGCAAATCCTGAAGTAAAATCATCATCATTCTTTTTTTTGTTTATTTTATTATAGTGATTTACTTCTTCATTCTTATTCCTTTTTTTATTTTTATTTAGTATCTCATCTGAGCTTGTTCCAGTAATAAAAGCAATATAGCTTGGTATAAGTGGAAGAATACATGGAGAAAGAAAACTAAGAAGACCTGCTGCAAATGCCAAAGGTATTCCAATTTTTGAAAGATCACTTAATTTGGTTTCTGATGTTTTTGTATATGTATTATTGACAATACGTTCTTTGTCTTTTACCTTGGTTTCTGTATAAACAATAGGCTGCTGCTGCTGCTGCTGCTGCTGCTGCTGCTGCTGCGGATCATTAACTGTTACTGTAGATAGAGCATTGCTTATTATAGATTTTGTATCTTCAGATACAGGATCAAAAGGACCTTTCCATTGATGAAGTATATTGCCATCTTTATCTACTAGATAGGATTCTGGTACACCGAGTGTTTTAAACAACCTTGCAAAGTTATTATTTGGATCATGCCAAAAGGTATATGTTAATTTCATCCTTTGTACAAAGGATTTTATCATATTATTGGATCCAGAACTATCTACGCTTATGCCTATTATAGATAATCCTTTTGATTGAAATTCTTGATGTAATTCTTCTAGGCCTGGCATTTCCTCTCTACATGGAAGACACCATGTGGCCCATGAATTCAAAAGAATTACTTGTCCACTTGTATTGGCAATTGTTACAGGCTTTTTAGTATTTAGGGACATTGCAGAATATGATTTTATTAATTCATTTGAAATAGCTTGTTGTTGTTGTTGTTTTACTAATGATTGCTGCTGTGCCTGAATATCTAAAGAAAAAATCATTATTGACTCATTTATAGATATAAATACTACTATCGTTAGACAAGAAATTAAAAGTAAGTTATATTTCAATTATAGACACCTAATTATCCTATTCTAAATTACGTTACTCATAATAAAAATTGGAAATTATGATATCATTGTGTATCATCTCATTAGTCACTTCATAACGAATCATTTTTAGGAGTGATCTCTATAAATGCAAGTTTTACGTCATCACCGTCAATCCATGAAATTACTATTTTATTATTTGTTGATGATGTATATGGATAATGTTTTGTTATATCTCCTGATACCAAAGCACCATTTCTAATTATATTTCCATCTTTGTCTATCACAGCGAGATTTACCATTCCATTTCCTACATAACTGAAATCTTCTTCATAATTAGCGCTCTTCTTTAACCCTTCTGAATTTACAAATACTATCCAAGAATTATCGTGATTATCTGTTACCAGATATTGTGTTGTTGGTGGTATCCACTGTTCAGAAAGCAAATGTATGGGTATAGGTTCGCTAAATGTTATGCCTTTGTCAGTTGAATGTGCATAATAGAACCCCTGACCTTGAGGAGCAGTTTCACTCCCTGTAAACCACGCAATATGTAACTTCCCTGTATTATCAAAATCCATACCAGGACCAGCATCAGGACATCCGTTCATAAACCATTTGTCATTATTCACCGGTACAGGATCAGTGAATTTTTTGCCTATCCCTCCATCCGTTGAATGTTCTACTGTTACATCACGAATTACTGCTACATCTTTATCCTCTTTTTGATATTCAGTTCTTGTATCATTTTCTAACGTCATCGATACATTTTTGAATGCCGAACGAGAAGAAGTATATATCTCATTATCTGGGCCTATTGCAACAACTGTTGCACAGCATTGACATGCAGACTTATCTGTTATGGAACTATTTCCAAATGTTTTACCCCCATCACTGGAACTAACTACTCTAACCACTGTAGGAGTGCCTGCATTATTATCTTTCTGCGAATAATCAACATTAAGATATGATATGAAAATTCGATTATCTTTTGAGACTGCCATAAAAGGATATGATTGTTCTCCTGCTGGATCGTTTGGTGACAGATTTATGGCATGCCCAAATGTTTTACCCCCATCAGTTGACTTTGCAAAACGAAGGGTTACTTGACCATATGGAAATTTGTCAGGGTTAGAATGATCTGCATTATACCATACAACATATAATTCAGAATTTGTACCAATTCCTACTGCTGGTGGACTCCACTGTGCATCTAACTGTACACTATCTTCAATATCGTTAATACGTACTGGGTCAGAAAATGTTTTACCATTATCGTTTGACCGTTGAATATATACATTTGCTCCATTATTCTCTCCTCTGAAATATACAACGTAGCTATTACCAGTCCTATCATCAGTTATTACAGATGGAGTTGTAGCATTGGTTATTGTATAGTAATTTGCATTTGCAATTGATGCGTTGACAAGCGAGGCCATATTATATGAATCGATAATACTATTATCTTGTTCTATAGCAAGAGATATTTGGTAATTATTAAAAGCAATTAAAAAGAGTATAACAAAGAAACTCAGTATAACTATAATTACTCTCTTATCATTGAGATCTTTTTTCATAATGGTTTTCTATCCCAAGGAATTAATATTATTTATAGTATAGTCAACGAATGTACTACTTAAAATTCTATAAATGAACTACATTTTAGAATTAAAGGTGTGAATTAATAATGTAACATAACTATTCTCATATTCTCTATTACTTAATAATAACTATAGATATAATTCTATTTTTATTTTACTATAATAGTTGGGTAAAAGAAAAAAATTATTCTACCCAACTATTACATTAATAAGGACTGAATGTTTGTCTGGCCATTAGTCATCATATTGGAGTAGGTGCTACCAATACAACAAATAGCAAATAAAAATGAAAAGCAATAAAGTTTGTGGAGTATTCGTAGAATGCTTCTAACAATCTTCTTTAACTTTTTACTATTCAATGGATTATTGGTCTAAATATAATATGTATAGAATTAAAGAATCATATAAGATATGAGTTACATAATTAAAAAATTAGCACTTCTAATATCATATAGAAGCATTCTATGTGTGAACTACAATTCTTTTATAGTATTTAATTATTATATTTTAATGACACAAACAAGTTTTTCTAAAAAAATTAATTAAGGTTTCATATTAATATTAATTGTTATACTGATTAACCTTTAATGCTAAAATATGAGCCAACTATCAGAGCATATTGTATTCGATTATTTTTCTTCAAAATTGTCTATTGTAAGATATTCAAAATCCTTACTTATATAAAAATTATTTAGGTAAAAAAATAAATATGAATTGGGTAAGATAAGCTAGAATTTATTTATTCTTCGTCATATGATGCGTATTTGTTTCCATAATCGCCATTATCATCAGTGTATTCATATTTGTATTGATCGTCATAGTTGTTGTTTTTATCGTACTTCTTATCGTTATATTTTTTATCGTCTCTTGCATCATCTCGTGTATCATCATAGTTGTTTCGGTTGTTATCTTGTTTGTAATCCTCATTTACATAACCATAGTCATTGTTGTTATTGTCGTTATACTGCTGCTGCTGTTGTTGTTGTTGCTCATAATTGCCATATCCATCATCATATTTAGGATATTGAGATGGATATTTGTCATGATTATCAGGATACTTGCTACTATCGGCTGGTGGGAAGAAAATACTTTTAATATTTTGTGGACAACCAAAACTTCCAGTCCAACCAGGACTATCAAATTTAGTCAAATCTTTCCCTGGAATGCTACAGAATTTTGTTGTATTTTCTAATGGCACTTGTGCAACGTCATAATAATTAATTGTACCTCTTATTGTATATCCATAGATGCCAGGATCAATAACCTGTCTATTATAGAAGGTACCAAGTTGACCAAATACTGCACTGATTGAAACATTTCGTTCAATAGCATCTGCATCTGCAAGACTATCTGCACGCTTGAAACTTTGTATATTGTTGAAATAGTATTTATCTGCAAAAAGTGTGGCATTAGGAATTGGTAATGTAGTGTTAGCGTCTGATAATTCAACCTCTAGATTATGTTTTCCATCATGAATGCCTGGTAATTTGCCATAAGCGGGTTCATTTGTATGCCCCAAAATGACTTGAATATCATTTGCATGTTCATCTTCAGGATCTATTATAAGACTTGCATGAGGAAATGCCATAGCCTCATCTATTGAATAGGAACTTGCAGAGATAATAGCGATTCCAGCAAGAATCATCATTAACATTGCTTGTGAAGACTTTAATTTCTTCTTCATATCAAAACATTTCACTACACAGTTAAAAATAGATGGTTTCATTTGTCTAAGGAATAGGAATATAAAAATATATAACTATATAAATTCATTATAATATTTTATAAAATATTTCTACAACTAAATGGCTATTCTAGTATAATAGTAATGTATCGTATTTCTTTTATATTCTATTATCATTTTTAAAATAATGTTACCACAAAAATCTACAATATTAGTAACAGTTATGACGATGGCAACACTGTTAAGTTTAGGATCATTATCATCACTGATACCTTTAGACGTATATGCAAGCCATAGCTATGAAGCAGGAGTTCAAGGAGATGCTATACCAGATAATACACATATCGATTTGAGTCAGTTAACTTTACCATCAGCAGGAGTCTTTCCACTATATGACTCTAGTCCCAATTTTGTTTCCGGACATTTTCTATATAGAGCTCCCTGCGACCCGGTCACTAAAGTACCAATAGTTGCTGTAATTGCAGGTCATATAGATGAATCAGCAAATCTAACACACGTTGACTTTGTTCCATTATATTATGTTGGACATGCTTCTCCACAAACAAATATCTGTGTATATCATGCACATATTCCTGATCCTCTCGAAGGAGGTTCACCAAGAGTGACAGATATTGACTTGGTAAATTATTCTCCTAATAACGTTACATTTAATGCTGGAGATGCAGTTGATATAAACATTCAGCGAACTTTAGGTAGTATAGGCAACTACTATGCAGGTAATGTACTATTGCCACTTCAGTTAGCAGGTGGACAGAATAAAGTTCTAGATTTGAATGAACACGAGACAGCAGCAACACTAGTAGATGAAAATATGAACGCTCAGCAATATCTAAGCAGTTTAGCACAGTTCAACAATGTTAATAATGATGTAAATTCACCATTCGAATTAGCAAATGAAAATAATCAAATTTTTAATTTAAAGGAACAGCATGACAGCAATGACGATGACCAAGATGACGATGACCAAGATGACGATGACCAAGATGAGGATTAGTACCTAAGCAATATAATTAAAAACTCCAAAAACCTTTTTTCATATTTATAAATAACTTGGGTTAATTTTAATAACATATTTTATACATTTCTATACCTTAATTGTGGTCATATAATACTAGTAGATAATATTGTACATTCATCGAATGTACCACAAGATTATTAATCTTCCAATATTAAAGTAAAATAGACAAATGGATAGATAAATTATCCGATTGTTAGTAGTAGTTTGATTTCATGAGTGACCCTTCTTGGGTCACTTTTATTCTAGTACTATTGTTAGAATAAAACTGTAAAATAATAAATCAATTCAAATTAATGCACTAATACTAGAAGTCATTAATCATATCTACGTAGTTATCAACAATCTTTTCAGCAAAACTAGTTTTGTATTTAGATAGTAGATCTTGAAGGATTAGTCTGTCCATTCCAATTTCGTAATAAATGTATTCATTCTGTTTACGTACCTTGATAATATTTGCAGCTTTTAATCTTGCCATGTGCCATGATACTGTAGAGGCGACTTTTCTCGTATGTAGTATGATATCGCTAAATCCACATGTTTTTTTTTCTAATATATACATGATAATTTTTCTGGTAGTCTCCTGTCTCAATAGCCCAATTACATAAGACTCATGAGTAGAAACATCATAAGAGAAATATCTGGTAACTCTCTTATTGACTCTATTTACTCGTATCTTTCCAGTATTATCCAAAAATCTTAAATGATAGGATAAAACACCATTAGAGACACCTGTCATTCTTAACAGTTCTCTGTATCTTATTCCAGGAATTTCATTTACATATTTCAGTATTTTATCTTGAACTGAATTTGTTTTGTTCTGATGTCGAGGAAGAGATGGAGTAGTAGACATACTATTATTAGACATACTCTTTATACCTGCTTCACCTGAGGACTCTTCAAAAAAGAAATCCCAAAGAATATAACCATTATCAACAAGATAAAGTGAGATAGTTCAATATTAACGTGAGGAACAAACATTGGATGAATATCTTCCGTAGAATTTAATAGATAAACATATTCAGCAACAACTAGCGTCACAAATCCCAAAGCCATAAACAAGATACGAGTAGTTCTGGATTTTAGATATGCCAAAATAGATACAACAGCAAGAAATTGAGATAGTATCAAAGCCCCAAGATGCATTAGAATATGATATATCATATGTTGATGAAATAAATGAGGTAGAATAAACGGAACTACAGAAAGAGAAATAACAATACTTGCAATTAGTATTAATAATCGAGGTTTATTGTAAAATGTTCCAGGACTATTGCTATAATTCCTTAACAACAAAGAAAAATACAATAGTTGACATAAATGTATTCTGGTACAACTTTAGAACACAGAGATTTCTCATATTGTATTATAGAAAATAAATAACCATTATCTAGAGTAATATTCGAGAATTGTACTACAAAGTATAATAGTAAAAAATCTGCAGAACGTCTAATGCAAAATATTAAAAAATACAGCATTATTGCAATTTTAAGCATCTCAGTGATAGCAGGAATGTTTAGTAATATTCCACTATCCTATGCACAGAATGATACCATGTCAATGGCAAATATGACAGAAGCGGAGGAGGAGAAAGAAGAATATGCTGCTACTGAGGCAGGTCATTCAGCGGAAGAAGAAAAAGAATATAATGAAACAAGTACTGTGAGGGATTCAGTTACAGAATTGTTACAAGATAAGGTTATTCCAGGAGGAGATTTTATGCATCTTTATGATTCTACACCATACCACATTCTAAATGGACATGTAGCTTTAAAAGCTCCTTGTGAAGATGATAGTACTACTCCAATTCAAATCTTGATTGGTTCTGCTCCAAACATGACAGTAGCTACTCTAGAAAATGTAGCTCCACTATCAACTCCAGGAGAGCAATGTCTATATCATGCTGACTTGATACCTGGCGGCAATGTAACAATAATAACAGATATTGCATTAAAGAATCCTACAGATGAAGATGTAGAGTTTCCACCAACGGCAAGTGTAGTGATAGGCATAAATGAAATAACTAAAGGAGAGCATGGTCATTCTGAAGATGAAGAATAACATGCTATTGCTGCTACTGAGGCCCGGACATACAGAATAAAATAAAGAATAAATAATAATATCACAAACACTACTTTTTTTTATCATCTTTTTATTGAGATATTCTTTAGACTTATTGAATAATAATATCCATAACGTAATAATCTAGTGATTTATTTTATTCATTTATAATACTAGATTAATTATACTGGTAAAAATGAAATTTGCTGGGCCTCATATCGTATTATAAAATTTAATTTCAATTAAATCAATCAACTTATTTATAATATCTATTTTACCTTTACAATATTATTAAATAAATAAATAAAGTTTTGATTTTTAATCTAATCTAATTTTATTTTATTTTATTTTATTTTATTTCAAAAACAAATACTATTGTCATATTATGTTAGTTACGTCTTAGTTTTCAAATTATATACTTTTTGCATAGTAGGTTGTATGTCTATATGGACTTTTTTCATTATATCAGCTGGAGATGAATTCTCCTCTATCATAGAATAAAGTTTATAGAAGTCATCCTCCAATTTTCTTACATCATTCAGTTTGGTCTTATCCAATCCAATAAAGGATTTCAAATATAGCTGAAATAGAGTATTGATTTTCATAGCAAGAGTTTTCGCAGTTTCATGTTTAGCATAATTCATAATAGGATTATTTGTAAAGAAGAGTGGATTTTTACTGTCATTTTTATTACCGTTAACAAAGTTTTCTGAATTGTTAAAAACATTAGCAAAAAATGAACTTTCTAACTTGTCAATAGATTCATTACTAGAATTACTATTATTATTAATATTATTATTAGAATTTGTTGGTATAACGTATAAGAGATTAGACATATTTGTAAGGTCAAAGTTTAAATCTATAGAATCTGCATAATTTCTTAAAACCTCATCTACAAGGGTAACAACTACTAAAGCATTAGAAGTAAGATTTGATTTTGATAATTCCTGATTATATCTTTTAGCAAACTCCCCATCATTAGCAACATCCTCATCTGCATAAAATGTCTCATAAACCAGTCTAGCAGCATCATCAGAGTGGTCCATAGATAAAGTAACATTGGAGGGATAATTTTTCTTGGCTAATTCTAATTCTGTTTGTGTTTTCTCTATTAAAGTTAAAAGATAGATAGAGTCATCCGATTCAAAGCTGTGTCCAAAAGCCTTCAACTGTTGGTGGAAACCTACTAAGATAAAAAATATGAAAATTATAAATAAATATGATTTAACCACATATATCACTTAATTTTAATGGTAGTCAAATAAATTTGTATAAAATTGTTTATGTAAAATTTTTTCAATCCTTAAGTTCAAGACAATCGATTGTAAAGGCATACAATATAAAGAAGAATCAATAATTCATATTAATGGTTCTATAAGCGGTAACATAATATAGTATGTAAATTATAATCTAGTAGTTAAAAATCAAAGTAGAATGTTTGAAACATTCGACGAATACTCCACAAACTGATTATATTACTGTATCATAATTATTTTTGTATCTGATAAACTATTCGTAATGGGTTGTTAAAGCTAACTTTAACACCCATTTTCAACAAGAAAAATGAATAGAACCTAAATTTTTCTTGTTGTAGATCTAATAATCTAATATCTATTTTTTTATAATAAATAGTTAACTAATATTATTAGTCTAAAATAATAATAAAATAATATTTGAAAAATATATCATCTCTGTTAAAAACAGTGGTAACTTACTTTTGCTATATTAATATTTGCAAAAAACGGTAATAATAATAATAACGATGTTTATTCTTGGATGCTTAACTGTTACAATTTTAACTATAGATAAAATCATGGCGCAAGGATCAGAAATTCATATAAAAATAATGATGGGGAAAAAACAAATTAAAAGTGATCTTGAATATAATTTACAAAATATATCAAAAACAGAATTACTTAAAGTAGTTGGTGTCAATAACGTGAAAATTTTGTCAAAAATATCTATTTAGATAAGTTAAATGAGCATACTAAACAAACCAGTTCAGGTAAAAATAATGGTTGTAATGTAAGATAAAAAGAATGCTAAAAAAATAAGGATTATGATAATGTTGAAAGGTCAAATAAAGTCTGAAATAGGTGATATTCA
>JAICEO010000059.1 GCA_025924135.1 Nitrososphaeraceae archaeon
AATTTCAAGGCTCTAGTACTTGTGGATTCTTTTCGCATACTAGAAGCAACTCCTAAAACATTAATTCTTTTATTTGATATCATATTAATTTATTAACTTTTATATTTTATAAGTCTAAAGATTTACAAATTATAAAATATAATATATAAAGAAGAAAAATATTTTATTATAATGATTATTATATTGCATTTATATGTTCATACTATTACAATTTAATAATAAGTTATTTTTCTAATTATAAAAATTCTCGCTTGTTTAGTTTACTTATAAATCTACAAATAGCCTTAATAAATGGTGTGCAAAATGGGAAACTAAAAATTAGATTTATAATTCAATATCATCATTTATACAATATAATGAATTAAGGTAGGGATGCAATGCAATTTAGACTTTAAAATTAAAATGGATGGGAAGTGATTTGAATCTTATTTGTATGTAGTTATAATATAGTCTGAATTCTATAAGCATTTTAACCCATATTACGATTTTGTAAAAAAATAAAATATTTGAGATAAAAACTAGATCTAAGAATAATGTTATAGATGGACTAAAGCATCAACTGATTGAATGGAGATTACACCAATCTTTTTTTCACTTTTGTCATTTATATGCTTGAGCTTTTTAATTAAATCTTCTAAAATATCTGACTCTGCTATTGTAACTATTGTTTTACGATTTGAGGATACTACTGCAGTTTGTCCCCCTGCTTTCCCAGATCTTATTTTTTGTTTGGACTGTCCATAACCATGAGAGTCATACAAGGTTGCCTCTAATTTTAAATCCTCTATTTCTGATATTACTTCATCAACTTGCTCTGGACTAACAAAAATTTCTACTTTTTTTAAACCTGCAGAAATTTTATTTTTATCAGTCTTTTTAGATTCTACTATCTCAAAGGGTAAACTAAATTTTTCTGTCAATATAAAATACAACCAATCGAAAGTAATAAAGTATTTGTTAATAGAATTTATCATCCAAATTTTCATAGACTTTGAAGTCTTTTAATCTAAAATAAGAAGTTAATTTGGAAATACAAAAAGACAAATTAAAATCTATAGTACTCTTATAAGAGTAGTACATATCACGAAATAATTAATGGACAATTATTGTAAGCCGCCGAAGGCTACAAACTCTGAATGGAAATTGAGAAATATATTGAAATCTAAAAAAATTCCATTTTATTACAATAAAGTTATTTGGTATACAAGTTGCGACTGTTTTACACCGGATTTGATAATTGGAAAAAACCTTATTATCGAAGTAGACGGCAAGGTTCATGATAAAGAGCATAGAAAAACATTAGATAGGATACGCCAGAGAGCATTAGAAAATATGGGTTATACTGTACATAGAGTAAAAAATGAAGAAATTCGTGATAAACCAAATGATGTAGCAAATGAAATTAACGAAATTTATACTATATTATCTGATACTAAAGATAAAAAGACAATTACTATAACAGAATTAAAAATCCGCTTTATATTGAACCTATTCCAAACGCTATACAATTAAATTTAGAATCATGGGCTAGGTCATTAAATGAAGAATTAAACAACGAAATCTGGTCAGTTGATTTTTTTAGAAAATCATTATCAAGATTTCATTCTGAATTAGTTAAAAATCAGTGTGCGCTTGAAAGATTAATTTTATTGTTACATGGGCTTAATCTTCGAAAAACACAAGATGGTAGTAAATTGGATTTTGAATATTCTTTAAATTTCTTTAAAAAGAGTTTAAATTTATTGGAAGAAATATTTCCGGAAAATGGTAATATGGCTGCTATACATTTAAAAAATATGTTTAATGAAACTTCTCCAGGTTTTTTCAAAAATTTAATCTTTAGAGGTGGACCAAATATAAACCCAGGAATAATTTCAATCAAAAATAAAGATTCTTTGAATTATCATATATATAGTTTCAACAAAAATTTTGCAGAATTAGGAATAACTGTAGAATATTCAGACATTATACAAGAATGTAAAGCTACGCTACGAAAGTTAAATAAACAGGAAAAAATAGATTTTACTTGGCTTATAGAATTGATGGTTACTAATTAAATTTATTATTTATTTAACATGGTAATTTTATTGTATTACTGAATTTCCCAAGCCAAGTTCTGATATATAAAAATATTACAAGAAATCAGAAAGTTCAAAAATCTGTTAAGGCAAGTTAATAATATGAATTACAATAAACTAAACCCTGAGGAAGAACGAGTCATTATAGGTAAAGCAACTGAACCTCCTTTTACTGGTGAGTATGACAATTTTTATGAAGATGGAACATTTATCTGTCGTAGGTGTAACATGCCTCTCTTTTCATCAAAAAGCAAATTTAATTCTGGGTGTGGATGGCCCAGCTTTGATGAATATTTCCCCAATGCAATAAAACATGTTCCTGACCCGGATGGAATAAGGACTGAAATTGAATGTGCAAATTGCAATGCACATTTAGGACATGAATTTCTTGGAGAACAACTAACAGACAAGAATACACGCGAATGTGTCAATTCATTATCTATTCGTTTTATCCCAAAGGACAAGGAGTTACCAAAATAAATGAATAATAATAATGATAATAATGATAAAACTGAAACAGCAACACTTGCTAATGGCTGTTTCTGGTGTACAGAAGCAATCTTCAAGAAAATTAAAGGTGTTAAATATATTCTCCCGGGATACACGGGAGGAACATTAAAAAATCCTTCCTATGAGCAAGTATGCACTGGTAAGTCTGGTCATGCAGAATCAATTCAAATAGAATTTGATCCCAAAGTTATACCTTTTGAAAAAATCCTTGATATTTTCTGGCATACTCACGATCCTACAACGCTCAATAGACAAGGTAATGATATTGGCACTCAATACCGATCTGCAATCTTTTATCATGATGAAAAACAAAAGGAAATTGCAGAGAAATCAAAAAAAGAGCTAGAAAAAAAAGATGTTTACAAAGATCCAATTGTGACAGAAATTACTCCTTTTAAGAATTTTTATACTGCTGAGAATTATCATAAAGATTATTATGAAAAACATAAAGATGATCCATATTGCAATTTTGTTATTGACCCCAAACTACATAAACTACTTCAAAAATATAGAAATGAAGTAAAAGAAGAATATAAGTAGTTTTTTTATTAACAACTAGGATATTATTGTATAATGCTTATAAAATAAATATTATGAATTAACTTGAATTAATTCTAAATAATAAGATGGTATTTCGATTATAGGGCCAGACTTAATTCTCTTTGAATTATCATTATTATATATAGTCTAAAAACATAATATCAATAATAGATGTAAGTTAAAGAAGAACTTCAATTGATGCTATAGAGCTAGATCTTTAGACTATGGAATGTAATTGATAACTGATTGCTGAATTTAATAATTAATTTTTAGTATACGTGTGTGTATTATAACCTAAATTCTTGAGATCATTAAGGAAATTCCACTCTTTTCTTATGTCAGGACCATTTTTTGCAATACGATATAGTGCTCTTGTAATCTTATTTTTATCTTTTACAAATGGAGTGGGAACATGCATTGCTATTAAGAATCCTTTGGTTGCAAACATCTTTTTCCAATCATCAGGATATGGTAAATGTACAGGAATAAAATCTAGTGGAATTAATTCATGAGGTGATTTATTTTCACGGTTCTTTTTCTTCCAAAGATATCCTATATATCCAGGACTTGATTCAAAAGGATCTTTACTTTTTGGTTTAATTACATTTTCTATAATTGTAGGATCATATGTTCTTCCAACTACTACAAAGGAAGTTCCTCCATATCTCTTAACTGATTTCGATTTTTGTTCAATTTCTCTTTGATTTAAATTTTTTTTTCTAAAAAAGCCAATCAAATGTACCTGTAGTATAGTTTTTTCAGAGTTATATCCAAATAATTTTAAAAATTGTTCGATCTCGTTTCTTCTATTAGATGGAACAGGAAGAGATACAATTTGTTGTTTTGATATATTGGATATGGATGATTGTAACACTCTTTGTTGCATATTCCTTTTTCGATGTCTTATTGAATTATAATTATTATTATCCTGATGATCAACCATACTATTATTCTGTTTTCTTTATTAATAACAGATATACAAATTAAAAAAATAATACCATCTTTTTTAAATGAATTCCACTGATATTTTTACTCTAATTCGTATTAATTGTAGGGATTTTTAAAAATGACATTGGAAATACAAAGGCCTTAAATTATAAAATTCACGTTTCTTTAATCATTATCAATTTATATAATTAATATATTATAACGTAAGTAAAAATTTTAATTAAATACGTCATTAATATATTTTGTCTCGAAATCTTTTGACATCTAAACTAATAATTTCGGACATCAGTAAAACCCTTATGCTCCATGCTTTAACAATTCGACAAGTCCTTCAAATCGCCTTTTTTATTCTTTAGTCTAATTACGATAATAATTTTATATTATATATTATTTTAATTAAAGTTACAAATTTATACTGATTTATATAATTTCGTTATAGTAGCAGTTATTGAGTCAGTTATCCCTTAGACCATCAATAGTTCAATCCGTGTTTTCAGTCTAAATATACTTACGAACTTTATTTTAAATCTATATAATTTGTTTATCTCAGGATATGACTACTTCAAACTACTCTAATTATTATATTCTATTTCCCAAAGATTATTTTTAGTAAAGTTTAGAAATCCTGGGACCAATACATGATTAGTAATAATTATTCTTATTGGTGCAATGTTATAGCTTTTGTTTAAAATTGTTATATTGTATGATTACTAATATTATGTACAATAGGCTTAATGTAAAGCCGTTGTACTCTAGTCATAGCCCTACTTAATTGTAGTATTAGACTTCAGATCTTCTACTGCGATTGTAAGGTTATGGCTATTAATTAATTACCTTAAATTATAATGTGATATATGGTAAATTTGAAGACACTACTAAAGCAAGAAATTTTCACCATTAATCCTTCTCTTATGATTATTTCTCCATTATAGATGACTATGATTTAATTATTATTTTTATGAATATTTTTTTATTTAAAATATAAAAAAGCACAATAATAAGTAATTGATAGAACTCAATTCTAGCATTATCTTAAAGATATTCAAATGATTAAAACTATTAAATCACATATAATTCAAAATGGTTTCATGTATTTTTATTGATTAGAATTCTTTTGTTCTTCCACAAGTATTTGCTCAAACAAATGGTGTCTAGATGAAAATGATCAACCAGATGAGAATCACTCATTTCTATTTTTTCACTTGAATTTATTTAAATATGATTTATAGAATGAAGAATATCATATAATACTACAAATTATTAAACTGACTTGGCTATCATAATAATAAATTTCTCTATCATTTGTAAATTTATAATATTTTTAATATTGTGATAATGAGAGGGAGGATAGACAAACGTCAATAATAATGCAATTATCCCGATTATAATTAAGAATATAGCTATATAAAAAATAGAGTTATCATAGTGATGAATTAAAATCATAATAATATATACCATAAACAAAGATTTCAGATTTGCTATATAAAAAATAGTGAGAGTGTAAATTATCAATCGAATAATTCATCATGAAAAAATTAATAAATTTACTTAGTTTTTTATTTTTAACATGGTTATATTTAAAATATTACCTTTTATGGTGAAGTACATAAATATATAAATGCATAGATAAAAGATAGGTTATTATTATATCTACAATTTGATAGCAATGATGAAAAAAATATAAGATACAAGAAAAAATAGAAATTCCAAGTATGTAGATTGATTTGTATAATAGGAACAATTTTTTATCATCTTCAAAAGAAGTTATAAATGAAAATTTACTTATTTTTATTATTCTGCTTCGTAGATGGCATGTCTTGAAATTCATTCATTCACAAATTTTTAATTTAGATTTTATCACCATGTGAAATAGATTTTGATATACTTTCATTCACTGCACTAATTAATTTAAATATCGAAACACGTTTTTTAAGAAGATTAAATTTATAATTACATTTCAAATCTCCAAACTCACTCATTATGATTACATTTAGTTTTGGATTTATTTCTAATAGTTTCGTACCAAGAAATAATCCATTCATATCATGCATTTTGTCATCGGTAATTACTAATGAGTATTGATTCGGGTTTTCCTTTATGTGTTGATATGCCAAACAAGGATCAGTAAAACTAGAAACATCATATCCGCTCATTTTTAAGGCTTCGCTATATAGATTAATTAACTCTGGATCATCATCAACTATAATGATAGATTTGGTAAACATGAATAACTAATTTAATATAAAATCGTATTTAAGTTTCAATCATATTCTCATGATTACAAATATAAAATATGAATAGAGTCATGAACCATTGTTGGTAAAGAAATTCACTACTAGAACCTATAATATGAGTAATCTTCATATTCTTAAAGAGAATGACAAAATGCGAAATCCTATAGAAGATTTGAGACTATGACAGGCTTTGCCAATGATGGATCATCTAACATATTAGTTATAATTAGAACAATCGATATATGCTTTCGGTAAATAATTTATTTAAGGGAATTTTAAATACTTTATAATATATTACTAATAATAGATATCAGCATTTGATGTGCAACTTTCCATGAGCTGATGGTAAAGTATGATAATAAATAAAAAACAAAATTAAAAAATGAGGATACAGTTTGGAAATTTGACAATAATGTGATAAAGTTATTACAAATAGTAATATAATCAAAGTTATTAATTTAAACGATTATGATTGCTATAAAAAATAAAAGATTACTTTTTATTGGTATTATTATATTAATTATTATATCCTTTTCTACTTATGCATTATACAAAGCAAATTATAGAGAAGAAAATAAAAAACAAGCTAATATAGAATTTGAAGGAATAGTTAATCATATTGTTGATGGTGATACACTAGATATCAATGATAATAGAATAAGATTAGCATTGGTAAATACTCCTGAACGAGGCGAAGAAGGATATATGAAAGCCAAGAAATTAGTACAAAGTTTATGTCTAAATAAAAAAGGTGAAGTTGACATTGATGATGGACAGCGTAGAGGAGACAGATATGGAAGAGAGGTTGGTGTAGTTTATTGTGATGGAATAAATCTGAATAAAGAATTAATAGAAAATAACTTGGCAATTATCTATTCCAAATATTGTGACATCTCTGAATTTTCAAATGAAGAATGGGCAAAGCCTCATTGCCATTAAATAAATATATTTTAAAATTATTCGGATATAATTAACACTTATAACCTGTATGTTAAATCATGGGTACTAGTTACTATAACTTAGATATATAATAATTTTGGTTAATAAAATTACAATTTAACGATAACAATAGAAAATTTAGTAATCTATAGAAAGATCAAAGTATTGTGTAGTTGAATATAAAAATAAATGAAGGATGTTTTATACTTTCTTACGATAAAGGAAATTACAAAAAGAGTAGAGATTTTAAAGTTAGAAACAAATTTAAAAACAAGTGGCATATTATTACATTTCGCTTTTTTTCTATTATAATTAAATATTATGTTAGACATTAACTTATGTGACAAAACTAGGTTATTGGGCTTCACAAGAACAATATTCAATGAACGATTTGTTTGAATTTGTAAGAGAAGCTGAAAAGGCTGGATTTGATCAAACTCTTACAAGTGATCATTTTCATCCATGGTCACATAACAATGGCTATGGTAACTTTACATGGATTTGGCTAGCAGCTGCCGCTGAAAGAACAAAAAAAATGAAATTCATAACTGGAGTTACTGCAGCTGTATATAGATATAATCCTGCTATAATAGCTCAAGCATTTGCATCCTTAGATGTATTATATCCCGGACGAATAGGGCTTGGAGTTGGTACAGGAGAAGCAATGAATGAAGTTTCTGTAGGTTTTGATTGGCCTTCTGCAGATACAAGATTAGAACGAACAACTGAATCTATTCAAATAATAAAAAAATTATGGAATAAAGGAAGTGTTAGTGGAGGTAACGTCAAAGAAATAAGATTATCAAGCACAAACAATAACAATAACAACAATGGTTTTGCAAACTTTAATGGTCAATATTTTAGATTAACAAATGCAAAGCTGTATACACCTCCTTCTACAAATATTCCTCTTTATATGGCAGCTTCTGGAAAAGAAGCGGTTCAAACTGCTGGCAGATTAACGGATGGATTGATTACTACTTCAAAACCAAATAATTCTAATGAGGTATTTGATCTATTTAATAAAGCAGCAAAAGAAGTAGGAAAAGATCCTGATATACTAGAAAGAATAGCTAAACCAAAAATTTCTTATTCTGAAGATTATGATGAGGCCTTTAAATCCTGTGAATTTTGGAGAACCTCAGAAATAGATAATGCTTTTGATAGAGATATAAATGACCCAAGAATATTAGAAAAAACAGCAAAGGAAGAAGTGTCAGACGATGAATTAAGAAAATCAATACTAATAACTACCTCGATAGAAGATTTAATTAAACCAATAGAAGAATATTTTAATGCTGGCTTTACCCAAGTATATACACACAGTACAAGTCCAAACGAAATTGAATTTATTAAAAAGTTTGCAAATAAAGTAATACCTTATTTTGAAGACAAAATAAATAAATAAGTAAATAGACAATTTTGTGGATATATAATTGCAAATTATGACAAGAGAAAGCAGAATAAAAGATGGCTGATTATTCGTTAGTAAAAGCTATGTTGTGCTCTGAGTTAAAATCACTAGTTAGTAATAATACTCAAAGTAATAGTTATGGATATAGCTATACAATTGTATCATTGTTAGATGAGTACTTCATTTTTTTTAAAGAAAGAATTATTTTAGGAGAGCCAGTATAATTATTTTGATCATTTCTTTAGATATTTTATTTGGAAACTATTTAATAAGTAATTATTGAATAATAGAATAATGAGTCACAATAAATATCTTATACATTTTATTCCCAACAAAAAACTAAATTCATATGAACTAGAAAATTTACTTTCAACAATCAATTCAATTTATAATATTTGTCATATAGTGAATTTTACTATTGAAAAGCAGAGAGCAGGAGAAACGGGAGATTATTTTATATATTTTCATTTGCCTTTTACATATCTGCGACCATTTTATGAAATTGAGAAATATTTAACCAAATCGTCTTCTGAGAATAAAAATTATAGTTATGTTGATACAAATCTGATTGAATTCTTTTTAACTGATATATTTAATAAATTAGATAAAATTATTCCTGAAAATAAAAAACTTTTAATCAAAACTGTTGAAATAGATTCTTCTAATGATATAACTTTAGTTCCACAAGATGAGGAATCAGCGAACGATATGGATAAGTTAATACAGATAAGTAAAAAGATAGGATCCATTGATACTGTTGACAATATTCACTATGATGATAGTAACGAAATTATTCGCGAAAAAATTATAAATAGATTTGAGGATCGTTCATATTTTTCATATTTTGAAAAAGTATATGTAGCATTTGGTAATACCCCCATTTATAATATAATTATAAGAGGGCTTTTAAAATCACTAGTTAATCTTAATTACTTTTATCAAAGTGAAAAAGTTTTCTATAAAGGACTAGAAAGATAATGCATTTATAATAGAAAACGATAAGAGGGTAATGTTAAAGATTAAAATTGGAAGATATCACTAATAATTGACTAGGCTTCATATTATATTAGGTACCTAGTCTGAATATCAAATCTTATCATTAAATATTATTGAATATTTATTTTTCTTCCTTTACGCTTGATTTGTTCTCTTTTCTTGAATGTTATTTCTAGAATTCCATTCTTAAAAGTAGATTTTCCACTTTCTACATCGATATAATTTGGAACTTCTATTTGTTTATGATATTTTCTATCAGGATCCTCACTTTTTATTTCTACATATTTATCATATGCATCTATTTTTATTTTTTCTTTACTTATTCTAGGCATCTCTGCTACAATTTTAATTTCGTTATCTGTAGATGAGATATCTATTAACGGTTCTCTTTCTGTTGAAATTGCAGGTTCTGAAAAGACTTGTCTCTTTGGTGATTTTACATTACCAAATTCTCTTATCCTCCGTGTTCCATCAGAACGAATATTCCTAGAATAGCCATAAAATATGTGCTTAATTTCTCTAAATTGTCGATCTTCTGATATCTCATATTCTTTGAATAAATCCTGTGGAAACTTTATTTCTAAATCTATTAATAATTCGCTAAAAGTTCTTTCAATGTCTCTTCTCATTTCATAAAATTCTCTATAGAAATCGTCAAAGTTTCTATCTCTTATTCTTTCAAGTCGGATTCTTGTATTATCTGTACTAGGAAAAAATCTTCTAAGCCAATCATATGAAATCATGTCAAAAGATGAATTCATATATACTAATTTTACCTCCATACTTTTATTAAATAAAGAGTATTTATGTATTACTCACATAATGTGAGTAAACAATAGGTTAATGTTTTTGTTATATATCTCAATAAATTATAACAGGAAAATACCTTATTGCTATTAATTATTATTGATTATACTTATTTCTTTGCTTTAAAAAGGATTATATAAATCAAGCTAAAAAATAAAGAAATCTATTGTATTTATTATTTTATTTTTATACGTGTTTCTTCAGTAGAAGTAGGTTTTTGTTTAGGTATTTCAATTTTCAAAATACCATTTTCTACTGTAGCATCCACTTTAGTCGGGACGATATTTTCTGAAAATGGTATCCTTCGAGAGAAAGACCTATATGTTCGTTCTTTTAGTACATAATTACTTTCTTCCTTTTCAGTTTTTTCTTCTTCTAGACCAGAAATTGTAATGTATTCACCTGTTGCTTTAACTTCTATTTTGTCTTTTTGTATACCAGGGACTTCTAAAGAAACTACAAATCTGTCGCCTTTGTCTATAATATCACATAATGGAGTACGCGTTTCAATTGATTCTATACTTCTTGGTATTTCACCGGATCGTAGAGGGGTGATAAATGGAGTAAAAAAAACATCTTCCATATCTTGCCTAAAGTTATCGAAAAGCTCATCGAATGGTCGTCTAACCATTGATTCCTTTCTTTCTATTTCTTTATTTTTTCGATATCCTTGGGATGTTGCCATATGTAATCTCCATATCAAATTAATCATTTATATTATTTATATGTTACTCACATAATGTGTTTAATCGACAAAAAATTATATGAACTTAGACTTAAATTAACAAAAATATATTTATTTTTTTAGTAAAATTTATAATAGACATGATCATATAATGTGTGTAACTAGAGGTGTAATATGGTGTCATCTCAAGTTCCAATTCTATTATTAAAAGAAGGAAGTACTGAAACAAAGGATAAGGATGCACAACGAAATAATATTACTGCAGCCAAACTTGTAACACAAATGGTTAAATCCAGTTTAGGTCCAAGGGGTATGGACAAAATGTTGGTAGATACATTAGGGGATATTACTATAACAAATGATGGAGCGACCATCCTTAAAGAAATAGATGTTGAACATCCTGCTGCTAAAATCATGGTTGAAATTTCTAAAAGTGTTGATAATGAAGTTGGTGATGGGACGACTTCCGTTGTTCTCTTAGCAGGTTCACTTTTGGAGAAGGCGGAAGAATTGATAAACAAAAAAGTTCATCCTACTATAATTGTAGATGGGTTTAGAAAAAGTGCAGAAAAGGCAATTGAATTATTAAAAGAAATTGCAGAAAAGATAGATCCTACAGATAAAGAATATTTGAAAAAAATTGCTACTACTTCTATGTCATCCAAACTGACGTCTACTAATTCTCCAGAATTGTCAAACATAGTTATAAATGCAGTACTATCTATTGTAGAAAAATTTGATGAATATAACAAGAGATTCAAAGTAGATATTGACAATATAAAGGTCGAAAAGAAACCTGGAGGGTCAATTGGAGATACTAAACTTATCAATGGAATTGTTCTCGATAAGGAAGTTGTTCATGGTGGTATGCCTAAGAGAATTGAAAATGCTAAGATTGTATTACTTAACTGTCCATTAGAAATTGAAAAAACTGAATTTGATGCAAAAATAAATATCAACAATCCAGAACAAATTCAGGAATTCATTAATGAAGAAAACATGATGTTAAAAGCAATGGTTGACAAAATCTCAGATACAGAGGCTAATGTAGTTTTATGTCAAAAAGGAATAGATGAAATGGCACAACATTATTTGGCAAAATCAGGAATATTATCAGTTAGAAGAATCAAAGAAAGTGATATGTTCAAATTATCAAAGGCAACTGGAGCTAGATTGATTACGAATCTTGATGATCTTACAAAAGAAGATGTTGGGTATGCTAATTTGGTAGAAGAGAGACAAATAGAGAGTGATAAATGGGTATTTGTAGAAGAATGTAAAAATCCAAAATCTGTAACTATTTTAGTAAGAGGAGGATCCCAGAGAGTCATTGATGAAGCAGAGAGATCTATTCATGATGCGATTATGAGTGTAAAAGACGTAATTGAATATCCATATATAATTACAGGAGCTGGTGCATCTGAAGCATTTCTGTCTCATAGACTAAGAGAATGGACCAATAGACTAAGTGGCAGAGAACAGTTAGCTGCGGAGAAATTTATTGAAGCACTTGAATCAATCCCTTTAACTTTAGCAGAAAATGCAGGTATGGATCCAATAGATAGTAAAGTTGAACTACATGCTAAAGTTTCAAGTAGCAACACACCAAAGTATGGAATCGATGTAATTCAGGGAAAGATTTCTGATGTAAGTGTAAAAGAAATTGTTGAGCCCCTTGCTGTAAAAGAACAAGTGATTAATGCTGCATCTGAAGCATCATCGATGATACTTAGAATAGATAATATAATTGCATCCAGTAAATCTAAGACACCTACCAGTCCATCTCCTGGCAGTATGGGAGATGATGGTATGAGTGGTATGTCTGATATGTAAAGAAATAAACAATCAATATTTTTTGTTTCTATTTATTATATAAAAAAAATATTTAATAAATAGCTAAAACTTATTAATACTTAATTTACACTTTGGCAAAGAGACAGATGAGATTGAAAGATAAAGAAAATTCTAGATTTATTACTAATAAAATTCATGATATTCAAGATGCTAATTTAATTTTAGATATTTTAGGAAGCTCTACTAGAAGAAGAATTTTAATTTTGCTGTCAAAAGAGCCGTTATACTTTAATCAGTTATCAAAAATTATTGGGATAGGACAACAATCTATTCTTCGCCATATGAAAATTTTAGAAGA
>JAICEO010000060.1 GCA_025924135.1 Nitrososphaeraceae archaeon
GATTTTATTTCATGTCATGTTCCCTCAACGTCAGATACTAAGCATATGTTTAATGAATCTACTTTTTCAAATATGAAATCTACTTCTTTTTTTATCAATTCTTCAAGAGGCGACATAGTAGATGAAAACGCATTATACAAAGCTTTAACAACAAAAAAAATTGCAGGAGCTGCATTAGATGTTTTTGAAGTAGAGCCAGCTACTAATAAAAAATTATTGCAATCACCAAATATTATTTGTACTCCTCATATAGGAGCTCAAACTAAAGAAGCTCAAGATTTAGCTTCAAATGTTATTGCAGAGAAGATTATTCAAAAGTTATTAGAGAAAGAAAATTGATTATGGATGATTGTATGGACCGGGTGGGATTTGAACCCACGACCACCTACGTTTCCTCTGCGTAAATGGCATGCAAGGCAGGTATTCTACCAGGCTAAACTACCGGCCCTTTAATGAAAACCTAAAATTTCTGATAATTTAAGTGTTTAATTATAAGTAGTTATTTTGTTTAAGTTTAGATCTATATGTCTTATTCTCAAATAATAAGTCAAGTATGTATATATAGCAAAATTTTTTTTTATTACTGCATTTATTTTAGATCTATCTCATTGATTAGTAATGAATTTAAAGTCTTATTGAAATAGATAAACGAACAACAAAATACTAAAAAAATTGTGTAATAATACAATAAATAATATAGAGTATAAATGACCAATTCTATGGTGTATTTTTAAACGATTAAGATAATTTTTTACTCAATTGTTCTTATAAAACTATCACATTACAATAGTATAATGCTTATGATAATTATTTTTATACACGTTGTTTTTTATATGGCCTCCTCTTAGGGATACATATAAAAATTTCATGAATTAAACAATAAGAATCATTCGACAACTTTAGAAATTGTTTATATTCTTAAATTGGCGTATATGTAACAAGCCAATTCTTATTGAAACAATTAGTATGCTATTTCTAATTTTATTATTTAAACAGTTAAGAAAAGGGAAAAGGAGAGTCTATATAACCTCCTAATGTGAATAAATGATATATATTTTATTTAGATAAATAGTTTTACGAAGGTAATAATAGCCATACCTAACCAATTCCATATTCGGAGGATTAGATCAGATTATAGCTGTTTGAAAGCTATCTCCACACTTCAAAAAAGGATTAGTACATTATTAAAATCGAAACCCTTTTAGGTTTTCCAGTTTAAAGAAAAACATGTCTGTTTTCTTAAAAGATAGAGTATGGATAATGCTTTCAGAAATTTCTAAACGCGGAGTATATCCTCTTCATGGATATAAAATGGGCATTTTTAGATTGCCAGTAAATTTAACAGAGGAATCAACTATTAACAATATCTTTAATGAGTTAAAGAAAACCGGGTTTAAATTAGATAGATATGCTGACCGCATATATGTAACCTATAATTGGAATGAACAAGAAATAGATCATTTTCCACCTCAAACATTATCTCTCTCTCTTGATATAACAGTAGAAATCGTAACAGGAGAAGTTATTGATTTAATCTATCAAATTAATCCTATTGAAAAATTTGGTGATTCTTACCGAATTCAAAATTATAGACAAAAAGCTGACCTCAATGCTAAAATGGTTATCGATACTATACTACGAAACACTTCAATTGGAGATAAATTAATATCTTATTACCAAAAAACCGAAAAATTATCCCTTGAAAAAGCTATTGAGAAACTTACACAATTAACTCCTTTGGCCATCAAGCCAATAACTAGAAATATAAATCCTCCCCCTCCTACAGCTGGCGCGTCGATTACCTCTCAAGAAATATCTTCTGCTTCCGTCAGCTCACAAAGATCTGCTCCCAATATTCCGGACACACCTTCTTCTACCCCAGTTACTTCTGGGATGTCTGGAACAACTATCTCTCTGACAGGAAGTGGAACAGATCATTCCAAAGTTGATGGTCCTATTGATACTTCTTTTAAATCTAAACGACAAAATGTTGGCAAATTTAAAGGTATTAGTGTTTGGGGCCCAGTTGATCCTCCAGGGCAATTGGGAATATGGGGAGATAGTGTAGCGGTAGATTTTGATATCTGTATAGGTGATGGTGCATGTATTGAAGCATGTCCAGTTAATGTATATGAATGGTTAGAAACACCTGGTCATCCAGGGTCTGAAAAAAAACCATTTATGGCCAGAGAAAAAGATTGTATATTTTGTCTAGCATGTGAAAATGTGTGTCCACCACAGGCTATCAAAATTTTTCAAAAATAAACCTACTAATATTACATTTTCTTTTATTAATGAATTATGTTGATAAATACGATTGGAAAAATTAAATCTAGTCGCAACAGGGGGAACTTTCGACTATATTCATATCGGTCATATAAAACTGCTTTCAACTGCTTTTGAGATCAGCGACCATGTCATTATTGGACTCACAAGTGATAGGTTTGTAAAAAGATATAAGTTAACTTCTAACATAAAAAATAATTATCTAAGGAGACTTTTTAATTTAAAAAAATATATTTCGCTAAATTTTAAAGATGCTAATTACACAATACTTAAACTTGAAGATGAATTTGGTCCTGTTATTAGTTCATCACAAATTCAAGCAATTATAGTTAGCGAAGAAACGTTGGTGAAAGTAAAGCAAATAAATAAAATAAGAATTAGTAACTGTCTTGAACCATTGCGTGTAATAGTAGTTGAAATAGCAAAGTCAAGTGATGGAAAACCTATATCCTCTACTCGAATTAGAAATGGTGAAATTGATGAGAAAGGACAAATACTTAAGAAATGAAAAATATTACAATTCTTTAATATAGAAATAATTTTATGTTGAACATAGATTGAAAGTTCAATCTTTTTTGATAATACTGTTAATTTAAGTTCTGCTAAAATTGATACAAATATTTGAAATTTATGCTGTCTTAAATCTGGGTTGTTATATTGATATCGAGAAATTCAGCCTATTCTATAAAAAAAAGGAATAGAGTTAAAAGAAAATATGCATGTTTGAACAAGAGCTGATTCCATGGAGAATAATAAAAAAATTAAATTCATCAATATAAATTTAGTAATTAGAGGATAGAAAAAAGGCGAAGGTAGATAAATAATATTTTTTCTTGAATATTAAAAAAAAATTGTTTCTGTTGTTATTTGGATCTCGTTTTGAGAATTTAAATTCTCGATAGAGATAAATCTGCTTTTACCATTTTTTAATTCTTTGATCAACATGAAAAGAGAATTGGCGTTTTCCTTATTTTTTAATGTAATACTATGACATGATTTATCTTTTAATTTAATTATTAGCTCATTGTCGATTAAATTTTCAACATCCATTACAAATACTGAATCGTCTTTTTGTATCGAAAATAAACTGATAAATTTCTCCTTTTCATATTTATCCAAACAGCAAATGTTGTTTAATTTTTTTATTGTAGACATTTCTCATCAAACATAAAATCTTTTACTTTGTCTTTAGCTTTTTCTCTTTTTCGTTTAAAATCAATGATGAATGTTTTAGTATTATCGGCAAGATCACTTTTACATTCTCCACATAATAGATTTCCACTTTTGCATCTAATATAGCGTTCCAAAGATTCTTTCTCATTATCAAAAAAATATCTTAGGTATGCATATACTGGACATATATCAGCGTTTCCTCCTAATTTTTTTTGTAACGAAATAGTGGCCTGTCCGCCTGTAAAGGAGGATAAGACCTTTTTTTCAACAATTTCTGGTTCATCTGTAGTAAATATAGCAGTTTCAGGTTTTGAAGATGACATTTTCGAAATTCGCGATAAACTGGGAAGAAATTTACTATGTATTTGGGCAGGCTTATAAAAACCTAATTTTACAGCTATATCCCTTGTTATTCTCCAGTAAGGGTCTTGGTCAATTGCCGCAGGAATTAAAACAGGTGTAGGTTTTTTTTCAATTATTGAAGGAAGAAAACAGGGGGCAGCTTGAATAGGAGGAAAACCAATCATGCCTAAATTTGTTGTATTTGTAAAACCAAAAACAGCTTTCGCCGTAGAAAAAGTTATTTTTTTTGCAATCTCAGTTGCAATTGGATATAAATAATTAATATGTTGAGTGTCTATAATTATTCGAGTTAAATTAGGCTGGAAGCCTATCGCTATAATATCTAATATATTTTCTGCAGTATATTTAGAAATAGTTTCTCTCGTAGCTCTTGGATTATAGAGAAACTTCTCATCATCAGTAAACTGAAATAATAATTTGGAACCGAATTTATCCTGTAAGTATTTAGTAAACAACCACGGTAAAATATGGCCGATATGTATAAAACCTGATGGACCCCTTCCAGTATAAAGATAAAAAGGATCACCATTCTCATATTTTGTTAGTAACCAGTCCAGATCTCTGTGTGAAAAGAAATATTGAGATTTGATAAGTGGATGGACTTCCCCTGTTAATTTTCTAAATTTTTCAATTAAATCTTGTGAAAGACCCTGTGTACCAAATTTTTCTATTAGTTTAATATACATTCTATCTTCTATTTCACCAGATACTTCCCATGGTGTAACAATAATCTCTTTATTATCTTGATAATTATCAAAAGAAGAATCTATGTTATTTGTATCTTGATGATGGGGAGAACTGTCCATTTTCTTAAATAATGAAATTACAAACGTTTAAACGTTTAAAAATAATTTTTTATTAGCGTTAATTGGAAAACACTCAAATCCATATCGAAGATCTGCATCCTATTGAACAAAAAATTATTAGTTCTTTCAATTCCTTCTCTGAAATTTCCATAACCGATTTAGAAGAGTTGAGTGATCTGACACTTGACCAAATAAGAAGGGGATTAGAATGGTTAAAATATAAAAATATAATTAAATCCAACAAAACGTCTTCTTTAATATCATTAGATGAAATAGGAAGAAATGCCATTGAGCAGGGATTACCTGAAAGAAGATTAGTTAATGCTGTAAGAGATGGCAATATATCTTTGAGAACAATATTAGAAAAAGGATTGTTGACCCAAAGGGAAATTAATATAGCAATTTCCAAAGCTAAATCTAATAAATGGGTAACTATAACAAATTCTGAAACAGAAGGTTTAACTTTTAAACTAATCGAAAATTTTGAAAATTCAAGTGGGGAAGAGTTACTTTTGAACAAAATTTTTTCATCCAAACACCTAACAGAGACAGATTTAACTAATTCCGAAATAGAGTTCTTTAAGTTACTAATAAAAAGACCTAAATTTATTAGGTTTAAAAAAGAGGAAGAAAAAGTATCACTTACTAACTTGGGAAAGAAAGTTAAAACTCAATTAGATTTGAAGAATAGGAATGATAAAACCTTAGCCAAATTAGAAAATATTACTTCATTAGCTTCAGAGCATTTAATAGCAGAAAAATGGAAGACTTTGACTTTTCGTCCCATCGATGTCAACGCCCAAGTTAATATGGCAAATCCAGGAAGAAAACACCCTTTGACTGATCTGATTAATGAGATACGTGAAGCCTTCACAAGTCTTGGATTTGTAGAAATTGACGGTGATTATATACAATCGGCCTTTTGGAATTTTGACGCCTTGTTTACTCCCCAGGATCATGCTGCTAGAGATATGCAGGATACCTTTTATTTATCAGAGAAAATTAAACCCAAATTGGGAAATAAAAATCTTATTAAGAAAATTGCAGATACACATAGACAAGGATGGAAGGATTCATGGAATATCAAAATAGCTAAGAAACCTGTTTTACGGACACATACTACTCCGGTGACTTTAAAATATTTGTCTGAAACTAAAACAGATGAAGCAAGAATCTTCACTATCGGAAGGGTTTTCAGAAATGAAAAGGTCTCCTATAAACATCTGGTTGAATTTAATCAAATTGAGGGAGTAGTAACAGGAAAGCAAATAACATTAAGAGATCTAATGGGTATTCAAACGGAATTTTATAAGAAAATTGGAATAAAAAAAATAAAATTTTGGCCAACCTATTTTCCCTATACCGAGCCATCACTACAGTCAATGATCTTTAACAGTACTTTAAATAAATGGATTGAGTTATTTGGAATGGGTATTCTTCGGCCCGAAGTAATACAACCCTTCGGCATAAGAAATCTGGTTTTAGCATGGGGAGGAGGTATTGAAAGAATAGCTATGTTAAAGTATGGAATCTCAGATGTAAGGGACTTGTACAATAATAAAATTGGATGGTTGAGAGGTTTAAGTAAATGCCAGTTGTAAACATCTTAAAGACACGTATTAAAAGTGTTTTTCCAAATAAAAATATTGAAAAAATATTAGTAAAGCTACCATTTCTTGGACTAGATATTGAAGGAATAGATAAAGAAAAAATAAGAGTAGAATATAATCCTAATCGTCCTGATTTTTCTAGTGATACCGGTATATTTAGATCTTTAAAGGGATTACTAAATGAGACAGTCGGTTTACCACTTTTCAAATATTCTTATAATAAATTATATGAAATAACTATAGATTCAGAGGTGAAGCAAATAAGACCAATACTATTGTTTTTTGTTGCTAAAAATAAAAAAATTAATAGTTTTATCCTTGACCAATTAATTTCTATGCAAGAAGATCTTCATAACGGAATAGCAAGAGGAAGAAAAAAAGCTGCTATAGGTATCCATGATCTTCATGCTTTTGAATTTCCTTTAATCTATAATACAAGAGGTAAAGATTCATCATTTATACCCTTAGATCAAACTAAACCCTTTAAATTGAATGAAATATTATCTGATATGGAAGTTGGAAGAAAATATAGTACTTTATTAAGAAATTTGCACCAATATCCTACAATCGTTGATAGAAATAATCAAATTATATCCTTTCCTCCGATCATTAATAGTAATAATACCAAAATAAATGACAAAAGTAATAATTTACTTATAGAAATAACAGGTACAAATTTAGAGACATGTAAGAGCATTTTAGCAATCCTTGCTTATTATCTTTATGATGAAGGATATGAAATTTTTTCTGGAATTATACATGATGATAACCTTACATATTCTTCCTTAAAACTTCTTAAAGATAATACAATTTCAATTGATACAAATATTATTAAAAGCTATTTAGGATTAAACTTATCAACAAAAGAGATTAGACAAATTTTAAATAGATGTCGAATAGATGTTTCAATAACAAATAATAGAAAAGTTAAATGTTTAGTTCCATCTTATAGGAATGATATAATTAATTGTGTAGATATTGTGGAAGAAGTAGCAATAGGATATGGCATCGATAATATTGAATCTACTATACCTTCATTTTTGATCTCTGCAGGTGTACGAAATGAATACTTTAAAAAAATTGATGAAATAAAGGAGACACTAACCGGGCTTGGATTTTTAGAGATGGTAAATTTTACTTTATTAGATCAAAATATTTCTACAATATTCAATTCCGAGGATAAGGAATTACTTGAAAAAATTAAAGTAAATGAAAGCAAAAGTAAAGAACATGAATTTCTTAGAACTAATATATTATCATCTCTAATCAAAAATCTTTCCTATAATATTCATGAAGAATACCCTCAAAAAATATTCGAAATCGGAAAAACATTTAGTTTTAAAAATAAAATAGTTGAACAATGGAATTTAGGAGTTCTAATTGCATCTAACAAATCTAATTATACAGAAGCTAAAGCCATAGCACAGTCAATTTTTAAGATAAATTTTGGAAAGAATATATCAACAAGAAGAAATGACAATAATAATTTATTCTTAAAAGGTAGGTGTGCTGAGATATTATATGAAAGTAAAACAATAGGATTTATTGGAGAAGTTAACCCTGATTTGATTGCTAAATTCAATTTACACATTCCTTTATCAGCCTTTGAACTAAATTTATCATCTTTATTAAAGAGTGAATGCTAAACTCAGCCAGTTGTCCTTTTAACTTTCAGTGTAATATGCTCTAAAATTAACAAATTTATTTTATGAATAAAAGAAACTGTTTTTGTAGTGAATATTTATACATAATTGTTTAATAATGGTTAATATTATATTAATTACCGAATATTTAGCTGAAGTATTCGGTAACCCCGTTATAGAGAGTGCACTAGGAGAAATACACCTTGGTGTATGGCTATATCTATGAATAGTTGTGAGTCAGAGGCGGGGGACAAATCTATCCTGATATGTGCTTACAATAATAATGTTTGGGAAATCAAAAATAGTTGATTGGGATTAGTAAAACATTTATCACTGAGTCAAATCAACTATGCTTTTCTTAATAATATATTTTGCTTCATTAGAAATATTATATTTTTCTAGTATTTCTGCTGAATTCTTAATAAGTAAGTTTCTAAAGTCAGGTTCGCTTGCAGCCCTGAGCAGAATGTCACTTATTATTTCTGCTTCTTTCTGTCGCGAAATCAAGATAAACAAAAAAAACAATTAAGTGCTATATAATCTTAATGTTGAATTAGTAATATTGATAAGAACTTTAATGAATAATTTTTTCAGTATTGATATTTCGGAGTCAAAAAAAGTGGACATTAAATGGAACATCTCGAGTAACCCCTGTAGAAAATACGCTTCAACGTGTTTCGGGAATTAGTAAAAAAATTGGGCTTACTAGAATTGCCGATATTACATACATGGATAAATTATACATTCCTAATTATTCATGTGTTTTACCTGGTACAGAAGATTACATCTGGGTATATAGCGGAAAGGGTCCGACGAAAAAACATGCAAAAGTAAGTGCAATTATGGAAAGTATTGAACGCTATTCATCTCTACCTACAAACTATTACAAAAAATTTATTAATGGATCTTTTAATAAACTACAACACTCTTATAACATTTTACATCCTGAGGAGCTTGTTGAACCACTTACTTTTGATTTTCAAAACGACATGTTGATGGATTATGTAGAAGGCTATGATATTATTAATAAGGAGAATATTTTGGTTCCGGCTGCATTAGCCTTATTCAGATATGCTCCTTACTCACCTTCTATTAATCCTTTTGCATTTCATCATACTAATGGACTCGCATCAGGAAACGTTTTTGAGGAAGCCGTATGTCATGCATTATGCGAAGTCATTGAAAGGGATGCAATAAGCTTAGCTCAATTACGTGCAAGTGCAATTCCATTTCACATTTTATATACTATATATCATAATTTTCAAAGACATGGATATAATATAAATCCAATTTCCAAAGAACAATTTATAGATGATAATTCTCTATTTCCTGATGTGAAAATTTCTCAAGAGGATTTTCAACCAATAACTAAATTAATAGATAAATTTAAAAAATTTAATATTAAATTGATAATTAAGGATATTACTACCGATATTAAAATTCCTACGTTTAATGTTGCATGTGTTGAGTGGATATCTCATGACTATGGTTATTTAGCTGAGGGACACGGTACTCATCCAGATAAAAGAATTGCATTATTGAGAGCCATAACGGAAGTTTCTCAAACAAGAGCAGCAAATATTCAAGGAGCCAGAGATGACCTAAGAAAAATACATTATAATGATAAGAATACAGATGATAAAAATGCATGGCAATTTATGTCCTCACAAAAGACAATTAAATTTTCTGATATAATAACTTATCAGAATGAAGATATTTTAGAAGATATTAATCTTATTATTAAATTTTTTAAAGAAGTAGGATTAAAGAAGGCTATAATAGTCAACTTAACAAATCCAAAAATAAAAATTCCAGTAGTAAGAGCTATAGTTCCTGGTCTTGAGACATTTAAAATAACAAAGTCTGTTATGGGCTTTAGAGCGAGGAGCTCCTATAAATGAATTTACCAATTGTTTATTTGGGACCCTCTTTAGAGATAAACAAAGCAAAAAAAATCATTAATGCTGAGTTTAAACCTCCAGCAAAAAAAGGTGATTTTATAAATTTAAATCTAATAACAGAAAGAAGAGATATAGTTTTAATAGATGGAGTTTTCCTTCAGGAATATCCTCCCTCACCCATTGAGGTTTTTCAAGTTATCAATAATAAAAACTTTAAAGTTTATGGCGCTGCTAGTATTGGAGCATTACGCGCTGTAGAATTGGAAAAATATGGAATGAAAGGTATTGGAAAAATTTTTGGGTTATTTAAAAAAAATATCATTAATTCGGACGATGAAATTGCAGTAACATTTGATTCAAATTATAATCTTCTTTCTGAAGCAATGATTGATATTCGATATAATATTTTTTTGAGCTGGAAAAAAGGGATAATTGATAAAGAAACAAAGCAAATGATGGTCAATTTAGCTAAGAGGATTTACTTTCCTTTTCGGACTTATGAGAACATAATCAAGAAAGCCTTCCTCTTTTTTCCTTCAAAAGAAAAATACATATCAAAATTCAGTAATTATATTTCTATTAATAAAGTAAGTCTAAAAGAGTTAGATGCCATACATGCACTTCAATATATATCATCATTACCATAAATAGAAATTGTTAAAGTTCAATTTTACTTTAAAGCATCCTTTTTCATAAACTATTTTATATTGTCGTTCGTAACATATAGTATGGCTGAAAATCTCTCAAGATTAAAATCGCAATATAAAACAAATTGTAAAAAAATACTTGAACTTTCATCGAAAATTCGGTATGTAGGTGTAACAAATAAATTTGGTAGAACAATAGCAGGACAACTTAGAACTGACCTAACTCCTTTTTTAAAAACAGAAGAAATGAGGAACGAATTGTTTATTCATTCTATGATTTATAATATGCGAAAAAACTATGAAAAATCCATAGGAGAAACTGAATTCATTTTCATTTCCAATAAAAAAGTAGATATTATTAGTTTTTATATTGATGAATTAGTTTATTATATTACTATAGATAAGAACATAGACAAAAATGAATTATATACACTGAACGAACAAATTAGATCTATCGCAAAATTATAATTTATTTAAATCTTTTTGGTTATCATTAAGTTAGAGATCTCATTTTTCCTCGCATTTCTTTATCTTTAAATATGGAGGGATGACTTGGATCTGCTAATATTACTTCATACCAGGAATGTTTACCATCCTTATAGAGAAAATAAGAACCTATTATTTCCATATTTGGATATTTTTCATTAACTCTTCTTTCAGCTACCAATCGCATGTTTGTTGCTTGCTTAATATGAATAACTCCACTGTGTTTAGGTCGCCTACCTGCTACCGGACGTTGCTTTCTCATTCCTCCTCTTCCTACTCGGGCTCTAATAACGATAATACCTTGTTTGGCTTTATACCCAAGTCTTCTTGCTCTATCTAATCTGCTAGGTTTATTTATTCTATGAATTGATAGCTCCTTTCTCCATCCAATGGCTCTTGATTTTAACTCCTCGCTATTTGTTTTCCACATATTAGTCCAGGTCGACGCTAACTGTCTATACATTTTAAAATATAATCAAATTCTTTTCAAAGGCTATATAAGAATTTCTTTTATTCAATAGATATCATTCTTTTATCTTCAATAAAATACAATTATATTTATGCAAAATAAGGTTAAATTGAAACTATAAAATCTATTTCTATTGTACTCCCTAATGGAAGACTTTCTACTCCAATAGCGATCCTTGAATGCTTTCCTTTTTCCCCAAATAATTTTTCCAAAAAATTTGAGGCAGAATTAACAACAGTTGGATGATCTGAAAAAGCCTCAATACAATTTATATAGGCAGATAACTTTACTATTTTTTTGATCTTATCAAGGCTTCCTAAATGAGCTTTTAATAATGCTAAGGCATTAAGAGTACAAAGTATTGCAGCATCTTGACCTTTCTCAAGAGTTGTATCTTTTCCTATTTTCCCTTTATATTTTATTGTTACAGGATTTGAACCTGTATCTAAGGGAATTTGTCCAGAAACAAAGATTAGACCATTTACTTCAACCAATGGAATATAAGAACCAGATGATTTTGGAGGGGAAGGTAATTCAAATCCTAGTGCATATAATTTTTCTTCAATGCTTATCAATAGGGAAATATGAAAAAGTTGTATTATTAAATGTATTAAACAATTAAAATAAATTAATAAAAATACGCATTAAATGCATGATAAAGCGGATCCTATTATCATTAGCTATAGCATCGGTAATTACTTTTTTTGTTTATCTAGCTCTGATAGATTCTCTGACTAGATCTTCTTTTAATTATCGCTCTATCTCTAACGAAACTGCGGTTTCCATTATTTTTAAACATGAAAACTTATCGTCTAACTATATTAATAACATAAATTCTAAATACGTCTATATAAAAGGAAATGGTGAAATATATGAATCAAAAAAAGATACTAACTTCATAGGCAATTATATCGGCAAAACTTCTCCGACAATTACTACTGGAAGTCATTTTGGATGGGAAGTAAATTTACCAACACTCAATAAAACTTATTATGTGGACCATTTAAGAGGAGAAATTATCTCGACTAATTAAGACCTTTTTTTATTCTTTTTATTTACTGATTGCTATTAGCAAGTAATAATTATATTTGTATCTCAAAAAATTTTATGCATGCAAATAACTGGAAATATTTTAGTATGTGACCCAATATCCAAAATAGGGATAACAATATTAAAAAAAGCTGGCCTTAATGTGGTTGATAAACCATCGATAACGTACTCTGAATTATTATCAGAAGTTGAAAACTATGATGTAATTGTTGTTAGAAGTAGGACCAAAATAACGAAGGAAGTAATATCAAATGC
This sequence comes from Nitrososphaeraceae archaeon, assembly GCA_025924135.1. GTDB lineage: Archaea > Thermoproteota > Nitrososphaeria > Nitrososphaerales > Nitrososphaeraceae > TH1177. Next base: position 12,690 of record JAICEO010000060.1, read on the forward strand.
AAAAAAAGCTAAAATTATAGCTCGAGTGGGAGTTGGACTGGACAATATAGATGAGGAATCAGCTAGGCAAAACAATATACAAGTAATCAACTCTCCTGAATCGGCAATTAATGCCGTCGCCGAATTAGTTATTGGCTTAATGCTTTCATTAGCGAGAAATATACCTTTAGCCGATAGTGAAACGAAGAAGGGGAATTGGATGAAAAAAGAACTAAATGGAATTGAATTAAGAGGTAAATATTTAGGGATTGTAGGGGTTGGAAACATCGGTAGGAACCTTGCAAGAATTGCTAGATCACTCCGTATGAATATTTTAGGTTACGATACAATTCCGATTAAACAAGAATTTATAAATGAAGTTGGTATGATAACAACGGATTTTAATACCTTAATAGCAAGTTCTGATTTTATTTCATGTCATGTTCCCTCAACGTCAGATACTAAGCATATGTTTAATGAATCTACTTTTTCAAATATGAAATCTACTTCTTTTTTTATCAATTCTTCAAGAGGCGACATAGTAGATGAAAACGCATTATACAAA
>JAICEO010000061.1 GCA_025924135.1 Nitrososphaeraceae archaeon
ATCTCTTTTGCAATAGCAATCCTCTCATTAAACACTAAATCTTCTATATCATCTAAATTACCTTCTATTTTTATTAACATATGAAGCAAATCATCTACTAGTAAATCTATAATACTGTGAAATAAGTATCCAGAAGAATTTCCCATAAATGAACTCCGTTGATTTTGGTCAATTTTACAGATTTGGAAGATCTCTGTTAAAGCTCTTAAATTTCCTTGATGAATTGTTATTAAATAATTATAGCCTACAAATATTGCAAGTTGAGTTGACCTTGGGAAATTTTCCTTATTTTCCATTGTAGGAAAGTGGAGTATGACAAATACATGATCTCCATAACGATCTACTTTAGGAATTTGAATTTTCGATAGACAATCTTCGATATTAAGTTCATGAAAAGGATAATGGAGTTCGAGCATCTTCATTTTTTCACGGGTTGGTTTTTCTATATTGATCCAAGTTAATTTATCATTACTAATCCATTCTATTCCTGAGCTTTTTGGCAAATCAGTTCCATTCAATTTCATGATAAAATAATACCCTGATACTTAGTCACCCATACTCTATATATATTAACAATATTACACTATGGTATAAAGATTATATTTTATTGAAATCGTTAATTTGGGTATTATTTAAAATTGAAAATTGAATTATCTGATAATCAATTTTCAGAAAAATTTTTATTATTTTTTTTATATTACTAAGATAATTAACTAAGGTATATATTAGAATTGATAAATCATTAATAAAATATAGTTATTAGTCATATTGATGAGGCGCTATTTTATATAATTTATTAAAGTAAATTTAAATTGGATTACACTAATTCTTGACCCATTTTAGTATCTATATTCTACTATTCAAAATCTGCTCTTGTCTTTTTAGCGTTCATATTTTTTTCTAATTCCTTAAGTCGTCTAGTTGATAATTTATTAGTAATGCTATTCATAATTTGTCTAGTAATTATCTACATTTCTTGATAACAATAATTATAATAATGATTCAATTCTGTTTTTAAATAGAATTAGAGAATTCAATATAGTCGGGATTAAAAATTAAATTATATTCACTTTTCTCTTTAACGAGATTAATCTTGATGTTTATAATGTTTATTGAACAGTATCTAAAATATAAACTTGAAATTAAAGATAGATAAATTTTCTTTAGGGGTTGGATTATTTCTTATTTTAGTATCATCTATATTGTTAATATTTAATAATCAGACTAATTTTATAACAGCTCAACCCACTGGAAATAAAAAAAATGAAAAGAACACTGGTGTTGAAGATCTTACTACTATAAAGACAAAAATAAATTTAAATAATATTGATATTAATAACCCCCATGATCGCTTAAAGATAGTAGGTTATCTTAATGGTGAAGGGCAGGCCACTTACGTTGATCTAAAGAAAAATAAAAATAAGATAAATCTAAAGGATAATTCCTTAACTATTGAATTAAAATTCAATAAAAGCAATGATATTTCTCAAGTAATGTTTGATGATGAATATTATGTCTGTGGCTATTTAATAGATGATAGATTGAATGCTAGCGCTACATCAAACCTCCCATTATATGATTGTGATGAAGGGAATATTGGTTTAACTTCTACTGAAAAAGATACAGTTAAGTTATTCTATACATTAAAAAAATTTAGTGAATCTAATATTCTCTACAAAACCAATAGTCAATCATCAGCATCAACTACAAAAGAAACTCCCAAAGAAGTAAAATTAAGAATAGATGTTCCTATATTTGATAACAAAAAGATAAGTGATATGTATGTAGTAGCAATTATAAAAGGGGAATATCAAATAAAGAAAAATTGATGCACAAAATGAGATAGAAAAAGGAGATAAAAAAAGTAACAGTGAAAGACTTTCAATTCCATTTACTTTTAATAGAAATACAGAAGTTGGACCGATAGAACCAGGAGATATGTTTTTTGGATGTGTTACTTCTGATGAATTTCCCGATCAAAATTCAGATTGTGAAAAAAGAATAATAACAGATTTGTCCAAGACAGGTCAAGTATGTGCAAGAATAGATAGTTCATGCAAATAATTATTTTTTGCAGTGATTATAACAAATTGCAATATGTCTTTCTTAAATGGAGTAGCAGTTATTTTTTAGTATATTTAATCTTTGTAAAATTAAAAATCAACAATATATAATATACTTTTTTTACTATCAAGAGTAATAGGATTATTTGTATATTATAATGTCTTGATCGTTGTTAAAAGATTTTTTGAATGAGAATATGGACCTGTCTTGTTTATATTTTTTCTATTACTTTAAATAAACCAGAAATTTTTTGTAAACATTAGAAAAATAATAAAATAAAATATTAATAATTACTTTTTACCATACTACTTTATATTTATAAATTAATAAAACTAATTATCTTTGACATCAGACACAACCTCAAATATACATTCATCCCATTCAAACGTTCAAAGAATAGATATAGTATATGGTATTCAAAATATAGGTAATTCATACTCAGAATTATTTCTTAATGCAAAGAGAAAAATAGATAATTGTATAAACTGTTATAATTTACTCTCATATTTTGAGTTTGAATCGATAAAAAAATCAATTATTGAAGCAAAGACTAGAGGAATCATATCAAGATACCTTATAGATATTACTAAAGATAATATCAAATATTGCAAAGAACTTGCTAAAATAGTTGATGAGCTTAGACATTTAGATGGAGTAAAAAGCAATTTTGTTTTAAGTGAATCCGAATATATTGCCATTCCAGTTCTAGAGAAATCGCAACCGGTAACACAAATCATCTATAGTAATATAAATCCAATTGTACAACAAATGCAATGTGTTTTTAATACTTTTTGGTATAAGGCCATTCCTGCAGAACAGAAGATAAAAGAGATAGAAGAAGGTGAGTTAATTTACGTAACAAAAATATTAGAAAATCAAAAAGACATTATAAATAAAATAATTCATTTAGCTGAAACATCCTCTCAATTATTGATTGTTTCATCCTATGGAGGAATGCAGTTAATATATAATAATTTTTTAACTTCCTATAAAAAATTACTTGATAACTATAACAGAGAAAGTAAAGGAATAAAATGGATATGTAATATAGAAAAACAAAATCTGGAGATAGTTAAGATATTTCTAAACCTGGGAATGCAAATTCGTCATGTTAATAATTTACCACCTATGAGTTTTGCTTTAGGTGATAGAGAGATTAATGCGACCATAGAAAAAATGGAACATGGCAAAATGGTTCAAAGTCTTTTAACGAGTAATGAACCTCTATATATTAAGCATTTTCTTTCAATCTTTGAAGATCTATGGAATAGTGGAATAGAAGCAACAAATAGAATAGTGGAATTAGAAGAAGGTATCGAATTAGAAGGTATAAAAATTATAAGGAATCCTGTTGAAGTTCAGAATCTTGCTTTTGACCTTTTAAATTCAGCTAAAGATGAAATATTAATAATATTTTCTACTGCTAATGCATTTCATCGTCAAGAAAAGGCAGGCTCTATAAAGCTACTAACTGAAATCGCATCTAAAAAAAATGATGTAAATATCAAAATTATGACACCAATTGATAAGAAATTAGGAGATATAAAAGAAAAACTTGAAAATGTACAAATAAAGGAAAAAGCAGAACATAAAAAAGAAAAAAATAAAGAAATATCAAGAAAAAAAAATTATAAACTACAAAAATCCAATAAAATAGAGATTCGGTTTATTGAAAGGCAACAACAAACAACAATTTCAATTCTTATAGTAGATAGAAAATATTCCTTAGCTGTTGAATTAAAGGATGATACTAAAAATACAACTTATGAAGCAATAGGTCTAGCAACTTATTCTAATAGCAAATCAACAGTTTTATCTTATACCTCGATGTTTGAAACTCTATGGCTGCAAACAGAATTATATGACCGATTAAAAGTACAGGAGAAAATACAAAAGGACTTTATCAATGTAGCAGCTCATGAATTAAGAACCCCCATACAACCTATAATTGCAATAACTGATATAGTTTATTCGCAAAGTAAAGAAGATAAAGAAAAGCGAAAATTGCTTGAAATTATTATGAGAAATGCAAAAAGACTAAAAAGACTGACCGATGATATTTTGGATGTCGCAAAAATAGAAAGTCAATCATTACAAACACAAAAAGAATGGTTTAATATTGAAAGTGTAATTTCCAGTCTTGTTTCACAATATAAGAGTAATATAAAAGAAATGGGCAAAACCATAAATTTAAATTTTATTATAGAAGAAAAAAATTTATTTATAAAAGCGGATAAAGGTAGAATAACTCAGGTTTTAGATAATCTACTGTGTAATGCTATCAAATTTACAGAAGGAAAAGCTTGTGGTAGCATAACTATTACAGCTAAGAGAGAAGATAATGAAAGGATTAAAGTTATTACTAAGGATACAGGTACTGGTATAAATAAAGAAATATTGTCAAGACTCTTTACAAAGTTCGCTACTAAATCAGATAGAGGGACTGGTCTAGGATTATATATATCAAAAAAAATTATTGAAGCTCATGGTGGAAAAATTTGGGGAAAGAATAATGATGATGATGATGATGATGATAGAATAGGTGCCGAATTTGGATTTACCCTTCCAATAAATTAGGATACAAATTTAAAATATAATTATAATTAATTTTTGATAACAATAAACAGTCATAAAAAAACTATATGTATCCAATTTTTAATACATTAAAATGGTGCATTATTATTACTCCAGAGGTAGTTAATCTATGTGAGACCCGAATATTATGAGAATTTTTGTATTTATACAGGTAGGGTAGGGAGATTAGAACTCCTACATAAATAAGACCAGATATTAGTTTGATTAACCTTTAATCAATATTCAACATTTTCATGTAGTTAATTTTTAAATTGTATGTTTAAATCATATCTAACCTTTAAGAAATAATGTTTAAGTACATTACAATCCATAGAAATAAATAGAATGGACTCATTTGCGTACTTTGTTAGGCCATTACTCATCTATGACGATAAATGTTCTTCCTGCCTGAAATTTGCTAAATATGTTAACATTTTGTCCCATGGGTGGATTCAAATTGCTGGTCATTATTATTCAAAGATATCTTTGGAAACTAAAAAAAAGATATTTCCAACAAATTATGACTCAACTAAAATGTTTTGGCTTATCTATAAAAATACTGCTTACGGGGGCAGATCTGCACTTATTCCTGTTATAAAAGAAATATTTAGAGGATTAGTTAAAACTATCAATGATAAGAACGATAAATTGAAACATCAACCAGACTTAATAGATAACGAAGGGTATTTGGATCCAATAACATGCAATTACAAAGATCATTTACAATGTATGTCTACTACTAGTACATTGAAAAGATTGATTAATATGATGCAAAATAGCCGTAGAGTAACTTTCTGAAATTCTTAATTTTTCAAAATCAAAATAAAGAAAGTGTATTAATTTCAAAAAAATTTATCTTATTGATTTTGTTTATGTAACAATTAATAATTGTTTACTATTTATTAGTTAAAAAAAGTCCGAAGTTCTCTTCTCCTCCTCCTCCTCCTTCTTATCATCATCCTCTTACTATTGTGTTTATCTATAAGAAAAATAGACTATATTATGGTAATAAAAGACACTCTTAGATATTCCTAAAAAACCCAAAAGCATTTTTGTCTGAAATTGAATAAGTAGATTCTTCCTCTTGCTCTTATTCTTCGAAAGTATTAATTGTAGATCATTAATATGAATCGATATTATCAATTTTTTATGTTAATTAATCTATTACTAACAATTGTTCCTAAAATTCCTACTCCAACGGCTGGCAGAACTAGTAAAGGATAGATCTGGGTAATCATGTCAAAATATATATGTGCAGTAAGATTAGGCCAAACAGATTGATTAGATAATACTTCATTATAGATATGAGTTATCATTGGATAATATAGCATCAAGAAGGAAGAACCAAGAATTCCTCCTGTTGTATAAATAAACATTCTTCTTAATGGTAATTTTGATAAAAATATATCAGCAATTATAATAGGAATGAAGTTAAGAACATAGAATGGAATCGTAGGTATCAATGATTTATTTGGAATAATCATTGTGACTATTACAATAATAATAAAAATTGAACCAGTGATCGAAATGGAACCAAACTTTCTCTTTTTGTTACCTATTTCATTTGTTAATTTAAATAATGATACTAAAATAAATGAGATTAAAAATGGGAAGCTTATAGTAGCTATCGTGGCTGCAATAGTAGGCTCTAAGTTAAAGTTATAGTATTCTGTATCTGAAAAGGGTAAAGAGAACATGTAAATTAAACCTGATAATGACATCCAAATCGGCAATATTCCAATAATGGTTAATGTTGTGTATATTGAACTTGAGCTTCTCTCATTTTTTTTAAAATTGTCATTATCAATATTTTGTCTTTTCTCCTGACTAATACGTTTGTTGATTAAGGAATATGTTCTTATTCCCATCAGAGCTCCAATACTGCCTGCGAACATTCCAATTGTTAAAGTAAGATGTGGAGGACTAAGCAAGCCATCTAAACCAAAAGCTGAATGCCAAAAAAAATCAAGTGGTCCTGCTAATATCAGCAGAGAGACACCACTAATTACCAATTTTATTGACAAATCCAATTCAAGATTCTTTTCTTTTTTCTTGGAAGAAACATAAGTAACATACGATCTATAATGGAGAAACATAATTGTAGCTCCTATAATTGCTAGAATATTTCCACTATATAATATAATATGCGGAGGAGAGAAAAAGGTTTCAGGTTTATTTAAAAGATGATTTGTGATGTCCCAACTACCACCACTTTCAGCTAATAAAATACCGATACTGATTAAAATACAACCTATCAAAAATCTAGTTAATAACCGCTTATAATAATATGGAGATTTTATTATACTGCTATCATTGTTATTGCTATATTCTAGAGGTTTAGGATTATTATATGCAACTCCTGGTCCTCGTCTAAAACAAAATCTCTTTTTCATATCAAAAGTTGATAATTATTTATATATTTTTCATCAATATAATTTATGGTTTCCTTTTTTTTATTTATTCAATACTTCAAAATATATAGCGACGAATACCGATTTATAAATGAAAAAAAGTATATTTATGGAATAAAGAATAGTGAAAATGAATAGTAAATTATCAAAGAAATAATAGCAATAAAAATGATTAGGATAGTAGTATTAAATTTAATTTTGATAACATTTATTAAGCAATTTCAGAGAGAAAAAAGATTTATTTATTTAATCTTTTATTGTCTACGTAATTGCTTATAGATGATGAACAATATGCTATCTTATAAAATTTGGACAAACAACATTTTACAAGTGGCAGTAACACCGTTCGCATAGGGAATTATCTTATAGAACAACTATATAGTCATGGTATAAGGCATGTTTTTGGTGTTCCAGGAGACTTTATACTGGGATTCTTTAATCAATTAATGGATAGTAAAATTCAAGTGATTAATACATGTGATGAGCAAGGAGCTGGATTTGCAGCAGATGCTTATGCTCGTATTAACGGATTAGGTGTTGTTTGTGTAACATACTGTGTTGGAGGATTAAAGGTTGTTAATCCTACAGCAGAGGCCTTTGCGGAAAAATCACCACTTGTAATTATTAGTGGATCACCTGGAATAAAAGAACGTAAAAAAGATCCCTTACTTCATCATAAGGTAAAGAACTTTGATACTCAGTTTAAGGTATTTGAAGAAATAACTGTTGCATCTGTACTAATAAATAATCCTCAAACTGCTTCACAAGAAATTGACCGAATTTTAAATGCAGCCCTGACTTATAAAAGACCAGTATATATCGAACTACCTCGTGATATGGTTTCCGTAGATATCTTTCTAGATCCTATTCAAAATAATACTGTTGCTCAGGTAGACCAATACCAAGAAAAGAGTGATCCTATCATATTGATGGAAGCACTTAATGAGACTATTGATATGATCAATTCTTCTATAAGACCTGTTATAGTAGCAGGAGTCGAAATCCAGAGATTTGGATTACAAAATGAATTACTAAATCTTGTAGAAAAACTCAAAATACCTGTATCATCTACTATTTTAAGTAAATCTGTTATAAGTGAACTTCATCCATTCTATTTAGGCGTTTATGAAGGTGCTATGGGGCATGATGCTGTTAGGGAGTATGTAGAATCGAGTGATTGTTTGATCCTTTTGGGTGCATTAATGACAGATATTGATCTTGGGGGATTTACAGCCAAAATTGATCAGAAAAGGACTATTTATATAAACAGTGACAAATTTTCTGTCAGATACCATAATTATGAAGAGATCAGTTTAAAGGATTTTATTGATAAGTTGATTGAATCTAATGATATTAAACAACGTGTAGATTTTATTAATAAACCACTGTATAGTAATCTCGAGCAATTTTGTCCTATAAAAGGACAAAAAATTACAATTAAACGTCTATTTCAGTGTATTAATTCATTTCTAAAAGATGATATGATTGTCTTGGCAGATATTGGTGATGCTTTATTTGGAGGTACAGATTTAGTAATTCATCGTAAAACTGAGTTTTTATCTCCTGCATATTATGCTTCCATGGGTTTTGCTGTACCTGCAAGTATTGGAACTCAACTAGCCAATCCAAAATTACGCCCTCTAGTTATAGTTGGGGATGGTGCTTTTCAAATGACAGGTATGGAAATATCAACTGTGTTGAGATTCAATTTAAACCCTATAGTGATTGTATTAAACAATGGAGGTTACGGTACAGAAAGATCTATTTTAGATGGTCGTTTTAACGATATATTAATCTGGCAATATAGTTTAATTCCAAATATAGTAGGTGGAGGTAAAGGATTCATTGTAGAAACAGAAGAACAATTTGAAGAGGCTTTGCTTTACGCAGAAAGTAATACAGAATGTTTTTGTATATTGGATATTCGTCTAGATATTAATGATAAATCCCCTGCATTACAAAGGCTTACAGAAGCTCTAAGAAAAAGTTCATTTTAGATAAATGGTGTCATCTTTTATGAAGATCGAGAATAGTAAAAAGTAATATGCATATCTATTACTGATTAAGTGTTTTTTATATTTATTAATTTGTAAAAGAAATTTTGGGAATATCAAATATACAATTGTATTGGATTTACATTTTGTTTTTTTTGAAACGGAAATTGATATACTTTCATTTACTAATTTAATTAATTTTAATACCGATACAGGTTTTTTAATGATATTAAATTTATAATTACATTTTATGTAATCATGATCACTCATCATTATAATCATATTCAATTTTTTATTAATTTCTGCCAGTTTGGTTGCGAAGAATAATCCATCCATCAGTGGCATTCTATAGTCTGTAATTATCAGCGAGTACTTGTCCGGATTATCTCTGATATGCTCATATGCCAAAAGTGGATCACTAAAATTGCTGACTTCATAGCCACTCATTTGTAAGGCTTCACTACAAGTTTACTAATTCTGCCTCATCATCAACTATGGCTATGGGTTTCTTAAACATTCAGGTAAGTTATTCTAATATAACCATGATATTTTAAGGATCGTTTTTCATCTCGCTTAAAGTGTACAAAAATAGAGTAATTATGAGTGAAAATTGTAATTATATTAGTTTAACAGTATTTCAATTTTATTTATATAAAATATATCATTATTATACTACTCCTACTATATGATAATATAATCTATAAATGTAGAATAATCAGAAAATGATATTAACTTATTTTAATAATGACCTCCAAAATTATTACACAGGTTCTGTTTGGAGTTCTTTGGACTGAAAAAACCAAACTAGAGGACATGTGTTTTACATGAGCCTCAATGGACCTATTGTGGTTTTATTTAATTTAAGATGATAAGATTCGCACAAAAAACTCACTCAATATGATGATCATAATATGTAATCAAAATAATTGAATTTGTTAAAGAAATTTATATTGTCAAGAATTTTCAAACTTCAATTTTTATTAATGATATGATTACAACGTATTATACCTTTAGTATTTGATAATTTTTCGCCTTTGGAATTTCCAAAGTTTTCTCTTCATTTTTTTCTATATTATTGAATAAATAGAACGGTTATGGGTATTGAAACTATCATTGGTTTATTTTTATTATTATTAAATTTTATCTTAGTATTAGTACCGGAACTATATCACTGATTTAATTACCAATACTATATTAAAATTTTTTTATTTCACTCTATAAATAGATTATCTTCATAACACCATTTCCAATTTTCACCAGGTTCATAGGATCTTATAACAGGATGGTGTGTTTTTTGATAATGTTTTGTACCATGTTTATTAACTGAAGAATCACAACAACCAACATGTCCACAAGAAAGACAAAGACGTAAATGAACCCAATCTGAGCCAATTTTTTCACATTCTTCACAACCTTTTGTATTTCCATTTATATTCTCATTAACTTGACTAATGTGGAAACATTTAGAATTATTAGCATAATCCATATTTATTATATACATATTTGATTTATTTAAAGAATGGTATTATATCTTATATCGGTACTATAAGTTAAAATTATTTATTGATAGTCAGTAAGATTCTAAATACTTACTTAGTATAAAATAACTACTGGATTTAAATACATTCTATTGTAGATTATAGTATGTCAAAAATAAATAACATAAAAAAAATTAATGGTATTGAAGGACGACAACAACAACAACAACAACAACAACAACAACGACAACAACGACAACAACGACAACAACAACAACAACAAAAAGCAATGCCCTTAGATTCAGATAATTCCAATAAAAACATCAATTCCATCCGTTCAGTCTCTCAAATTATAAAAAGTGAAACGACTCAAGATGGTGAAGGAGTAACACTGAATAGATCATTTCCAAATAACTTCATTTCTGACTTTGATCCATTTTTGCTATTAGATGAAATTGGTCCAACTGATTTAATACCGGGAAAACAAAAAGGGTTCCCTAATCATCCTCACAGAGGATTTGAAACTGTTACCTATTTACTAGAAGGAAAATTTGAACATAAAGATTCACAAGGTCATGCTGGAATTATTAATTCGGGAGATGTACAATGGATGACTGCTGGATCTGGTGTCATTCATTCAGAGATGCCAGAAAAAGAATTTAGTAAATATGGAGGTAGGTTGCATGGATTTCAATTATGGGTAAATCTTCCTAAAAGCAAGAAGATGATGAAACCAAGATATCAAGAAATCCCTAGATCTAAAATTCCAACTGGTACTACGGAAAACGGTAAGGGTCTTGTCAAACTTATAGCAGGTGAATCCCTAGGTTCAAAAGGAGTAATTGATACAATAACTCCAATTATGTATATGCATATAAAATTAGAATCAGGCTCTATTCTAGTACAGCCAGTTCCTAAAGACTACAATGTATTTGCATATGTAATAAAAGGAAAAGGAGTATTTGAAGAAAATAATAATAATAAAATTATTGAAAGAGGCAATTTAGTAATATTTGATAAAGATGGAAAACGAATATATATTAAAGCTGTTGAAGATTCAAAAATCCCACTTGAATTGTTACTAATTGGGGGAATTCCAATAAGAGAACCAATAGCCAGATATGGTCCATTTGTAATGAATACACAACAAGAGATCTATCAAGCCATAGAAGATTATAGAAATGGAAAATTAGGATAATATAATCATCTCATTTATAGATAAGAAAAAAAATACAATAATAATAATTTTTTTGAAATATATCTTCATGAACTAGGAAGCCCTTCAATATGAAATAAATAGTTACGAATAAGCAAAAATTAATATAAAAATAGTATCAGCAGCAGCAATTATCATGGACAGATCCAAAAAGTAGCATAGGTATTCTTGAGGAAATCGACTCATCACTACCAGTGTAATCTTTAATCATGTCTCAAAAAAACAAATCTTTTTTATAGGTTTTCTTTTTGACATAATTTATTGAAACTAATATCAAATATTAAAATTGTCTGTTCCTTTTTAATTTTATTTTTTATATCATTCCTTATTCTTCAACAGATATATGCTCAATTAGACTATGTAAATGAAGAACTATCACTTCAATTAGGATATTCGGAGAATTGGAAACTCAATAAAGAGACACAAAGTGATACGGGTCCAGAAAATGCTAAATTATTAAATAAAAAAGTAGGCAAAGTAGTACATCCAATATTTAACCATTTGTCATTATTGCGATTAAGTCCATATAGTGAAAACAATGGATCTGTATCAAAATTAGATAATACTACTATTTTTTCCATAACACTATATCCTAATATGTCTAGCCTTGAAGACTACAAGGTATATAAAAATATGTCTAGCCTTGCAGACACTAGAGTATATACGAACTTGTCTAGTTTCGGTGAGAAAGTATTTCCTAATATGTCTAGCCTTGAATCCTCTAAAGTATTTCATAATATGTCTAGCCTTGCAGACACTAGAGTATATACTAATATATCTAGTCTTCTCCAATAAAAATATAGTTAGTCGATATAAACTAGTAGAAATTACCATTTCCTAAAGATTTTAACGTATTATAGATCACAAATGATGAAGTGTATAATCCATGAATAGAGGTATACATATAGTCTATGTATGGAATTAGACTGAGATTTGCTTTTTTATTTGTTAAACAAGAATTTACTATCTACCGTATTAAATAATAGAAAAATTCTGGAATTATTTCATTTAGAGAAGCGTAAAGTATTACTAACTAACGAATATAATTATCTACTTGTAAATCTTTATTTAATTTAATTTATTATAAGATTCTTCTATTTGATTCTCTACTGATGATTCGCAATATAAATAAATAGTATTTCAAACTATCAAACATGAATAGGAAATTTATATTCTCATTGGCTTTAGCCATGAGCTTTATTTTGGCATCAGGGTTTACTATTGCAAGTCAAACTGCTTTGGCTGTACAGTTTTCTTATCCATATAGCAGTTCTAGCTATGACAAAGTATATAGTCCTAACAATAATACGTCTTCCTCTTACGACAATGCAAGCTATGACAAAGTATATAGTCCTAACAATAATACGTCTTCCTCTTACGACAATGCAAGCTATGACAAAGTATATAGTCCTAACAATAATACGTCTTCCTCTTACGACAATGCAAGCTA
>JAICEO010000062.1 GCA_025924135.1 Nitrososphaeraceae archaeon
AGCTAGCACAAACAGCTTCACAATTGGGAATAGGTGAAAATGTAGGACAAGAGATTCAGCAAAGAGCTGAGCAATTAGGAGTAGGTACAGATGTAGCACAGCAGCTAGCACAAACAGCTTCACAAACGACAATAGGTAAGGTACAGCAAGATATAGAACAACAAGCTCAACAACAAGCATTTGGTGCAGATATTGAACAAAAAATTAGTCAAACAGCAACTCAAATTGCTCAATCAACAGAGGATTTAGGAATTGAAGCAGCTTCGGATGTTCAACAAACAATTAAACAAATTGCAACACAAAGTGCTTTAGGCGGTGGTGATGTTGACCAAATTATCAATCAGATATCGACACAAATTAATAGTAATCCAAATAGTGATTTGGCAAAATCGTTATCTAATTTGGCAGGTTTATATGGATCAGGTAATTATGATCAATATAATAAAGCTCTTAAACAAATAGGGACACAAATAGCAATTGGTAATAATATTGATCAAACTATAATACAAATTGGAGAAATCAACTATTACAATTACTTTAATAATGAAATAAAATATGATATCAATTATTATGACAAACACTATAAACACTATCACGACGATGATGACGATGATGACGATGATATCAAAATAATTAAAAAAATATACAAGAGAGATAATACATGTCCAACACAATCTGATTCAACACAGTTAAAAGGAAAAATACTAGGAAAAGGAGTTATAGTTTTAGCAGATTTTGAACCATGTGAATTAATAGATGGACGTGCTACTTTAAATATTCCTACTAATCCTAATCTAAAATTCGTAGCTTTATCTATAGACAAAAAAGGAAATAATAATGAAGGAGCAATAATTACTAAACAGAAGATCCAAAGTCTTAATAAAAATAGTGGTCTATATGTAGTATATTTTGATGATAAAATGATTGGAAAAAACCCAGTAACTGGAAAGAAAATAGTATTAGATAAAATCAATGGAATTGCATTGTATAATACTTCTACAAAATCTATCAATTTTCAATCTGGAAATAGTCTAGGCATGACTGCTGTTCTCAAAAAATAAAATTTCCTATTTTTAATTAATTAGTATATAACCAAATTATTAATTTTCTATATGCTTTACCCAATTACTCAAATGGCCTCAATAAGAGCTCCAAAGTTTTGAGAGCTTCGAATTTTAATTAAACATGGTTCGGTAACATAATATATATTAATTTTTGGATTATATATATTTCCACTTTCTTCTTTTAAAGTTTTAGTTTCGGATTTAGAATTTATATAGACACTATCAGACACTTCGGCATATTATTGTAGGTAATATAATATTACCAAGTAATAAATATATTATCAAAATAACTAATTTTCTTTTCTGTCATTATACTCAATAAAAAAATGCATTTTTGATCAAGTTTTAAATAGCCAAGGTTTTAATAATTTTGTCAAAAAAGGCATTATTACATAAGTCATTAGTAGAACCGTTATCGTAAGAGCAATAACAAGTCTTATTGGAAATGGTATTGATAACATTTCTGTTAAAAAATGTATTTGAGGAACCAAAGTCATTAGCAGAATTGAGATAACTGGAATAGTAACAATTACCATTTTGTAACGTGGTGGGGGTTGTAGAGGCATCATCGATGAATATTCATCTTTAAAATTGGGAGTAAACCAAAACTCTAGTCCTGTCATTTTTTGTACATCAGGATCAGCTTCTATTAGTTTTCTACCCTTTTGCAACCATTCATTTCGTATTGGTGATTTTTCCCATTTAGCAAGATTATCATAATTATTGAACCTAAATATAATTACGTATTCAAATTTAGATTTAGTACTGGCATTAGAAGTTGGTTTAATTATATCAATACCCATACTTCCTTCTTGTCTAGAGACTTCATTAGAAATTCCTGAAAGCCATTCTTCAAACTCTTTAATTCTATCTTTTTTAGCAATACGTTTAACAATTACAGTAACAGGTTCTGAATGTTTGTTACTATTATTATCATCCTCTTCCTCAGACATCTTTTTTATATCTCTTTGAATAAATAAATAGTCTTTTGTTGTTTGTAATACTACTTTCTCAATGATTGAAATAGTTTAGAATTTTTATGAGCTTGGATAAGATACTTCCTTGTAATCTCGAATATTAAGAGATTTCTACAAAAAATATGTATAGGAACCCAGATATAAATATGGACTCGGAGGTCGGAGGGCTTCGAGCATGACATGTAATTGGGATCGGTAAACTGCTATTTATTGATATGGTAACTTATTTGAATACTTGCTAAATAATTTGTCATGGGCTTAAAATGAGAAAGGGAATCAGTGGGATTTGAACCCTTTGATAAAGTGGGATCAGTTAATATTTTTTTATTGTTAATCTACTAGATTATCAATGATAAATCAGTTATATCAAATACAGAAAAGAAAAATAGAATATTGCATCTCTTATCCAAAGTATTTTGAAATCAATGTTTATATAATTTTCATTGTAACTAAATCAATAGATGTTAATTTAAATGAAAAAAGATGAACAACTAGTAAAAAAAATATCTTTAGATATTTTACCAATAATATTAATAGGATTGATTACTTCTTTAACAATTTTTTATTTTTTGAATCCACAAATAAAATATATTTATCAACATGATAGATCAATTGGAATAGATTATAATAAAGTCTTTGCAACTCTTTCAACTCCTACAGATATAGCGACTGATAATGCAGGAAATGTTTATGTTCTTGATTCTGAAAATAATAAAGTCCAAAAGTTTACTACTAACGGTACATTTGTTAAAGAATGGAACATTCAAAGAACAAAAGCGTCAGAATTAGTTCCTACAGATATAGCGACTGATAATGCAGGAAATGTTTATGTTCTTGATGGTGGAAGTAATGGAGTACAAAAGTATACTATAGATGGTATCTTTGTTAAAGAATGGAACATCAATTAGTTGGTTGGTATATATTTTATTGGCTTATGAATTTCTTCTATAGAGTAGTGTTGACTCAGGGACGAGCACGAGTTCCAGTAGCTATCAGCAGACGATCGCTCAAAAGATATTACAAATGAGAATTTAATGTACTGTAACTATATTTATTATATGTAAATTGTTGATGTTATATGGGCTCGGAGGGCTTCGAATTATCATTATAGCAAGCTTCGGTAACATAATAGATAAAGTTTTTGTATAAAAGCGAAAGTTATTTTCTGTTCATAGCCAAAAGCTATATGATTGATTCAATGGAGGAGAATAATATCGACCTAATCAAAAAATAGATTTTAGTAATATTAAGCCAGATTTTGAATATACATTTAGTAGAGTACATATTATTTAGCATTCGATAACAACCAATTTACCTCAAATAATTGATTGTGAAAATCAGTTTTTTGTTTATTAGTTGAAAAAGTACAATCAAGTTTATTAGTATTATTAGTTGTAATACTAAAGAAACGATTTTTATCTATATCAATTAGCTAAGTATACTACTTTATTTTACTATCAGATAATACGTTTTAGATAGCTATTGTAATAATTTAATTATAATTGAATTAAATTGTAATGAATATATTGATTATTTTAAAATTTAAATAATTCTTTCACGTAATATATATTGACTTGTCGAGTGAACCAGCAGTATACAATTGGGATAAGATAGTACTCAAACCTGTACGTTCAAAAGATAATCAAGATGTTGGAAATGTCATTTGTGTAGAACAAGATACTGTTACAATACATGATGGTCGCTATGAATATAAAGTGTCAAAAAACGATGTTGAAGGATTTAATGGAGGAGAAGTATTTTTGCTCAAAGATTATGCAGATTTGCAGAAAACTAGAATTAAACCCTAATTTTTTATTTTGAAAAATTATAATTCCATCCAAATATCAACATAGAGATTTATTTTATAAATTGTTTCACAAAAAATAACATCTTAATTCTATTTGATTTAAAATATGCATTAAAAGGAGATTTTTACAATTATTTTCAAAAATATTTTTGATAGATATCTTAACATTTGACAAATCTCTCATTTATCTTATATATAATAATTAAACAATGTTATGTTTTTATAATGATTACTTTCCAATTGATTAGTTTTGTCAGGAAGAACTTTATATTCATCAATTTATAATACTATTTAGTTTATGTTAGAATATCTAAACCAAATCATATACTCAATCCTTGGCTCTACAATGAGTTACATTTCTCTTGGATCAGCATTGTATTTTACAGTATGTATCCTTAATGATAATATTACAATAAAGCCTTGTATGTATATTCAAGTCAGGAAAAATAGCAATTGTAAACAGCAAGCTTAGAGATGAGAAAAAAAAGGATGATGATTCTGTAATAATATGATGTCAAGCATAGAAATAAAAAGAAAAATGATGAAATTATATAGAGGAGAGCTACTAAAAGGAGTATATTCTACGTTACTTAAATTAGTTACTAAAACAAGAATAGTATTAGAAGAAAAGAAAGAAGAGGAGGAGGAAGGAATTAGATCATCATCTAAAATAGAGATTATTCGGAATCCCAGAGAATCAATAAAGCTAGCATATGAACTAATACAATCAGCAGAACAAGAAGTATTAAGAATATTTCCTTCAATTCATGCATTTCGACGTCAAACACGTATGGGTATAATGCATCTATTTAAAGAAGTAGTAGAACATGGTGTAAAGGTTAGAGTATTAATCCATGCTGATGAGAACCAAATTAGACAGGTAATAAATGAAGTAGGGTTGGTTTTCCCTGAGATAGACATTAAGGGTATTGATATGAGCTTGAATACAAGCATTGGAATTGTAATTGTTGATAAAAAAGAATCTCTAATTATAGAAACAAGGGATGATGCAAAGGATAATTCTTATGATGCATCAGGATTGGCTGCCTATTCTAATAGCAAGTATATTGCTTTATCATATGCTTCTATATTTGAAAGTCTTTGGATACAAGCAGAATTGTACAAGCAACTTAAAGAAGCAAATGAACAGCTAAAGCAGCATGACAAAATGCAAAAGGAGTTCATTAATTTAGCAGCTCATGAACTCCGTACTCCTATTCAACCAATACTCGGCTTAACTGAAATTGTTTCCTCGAAAATAAAAAATAATACTGAACAACGTGAATTACTAGATGCTGTCACTAGAAATGCAAAGCGATTGCAGCGACTGGTAGATGATATAATAGATGTTACAAAAATTGAAAGTCAGTCACTAAAACTAAACAAAGAAGAATTAAATTTAAATCATGTGATCACAAATATTATAGATGATTATAATAATAATCTTATTGTAAGTGGCAATCATAAGGTCAAGCTATATTTTAATCCATTTAAAGAGACTTTGTTAATAAAAGCTGATAAAGAAAGAATTTCTGAAGTAATGTCTAACCTTCTAAGTAATGCTATTAAGTTTACTAAAGAAGACGCAATATTTATTTCCATTGAAAAGAGAGTAGATGATAATAATAATTATGCCTTAGTGACTGTAAAGGATACCGGAGGGGGAATAGATCCAGAAATATTACCAAATATGTTTTCAAAGTTTATTACAAAATCATTTGAAGGACTAGGTTTAGGATTGTATATCTCTAAACATATTGTTAAAGCTCATGGTGGTAAAATAGAAGGAAAGAACAATGATAATGGAATAGGTGCAGAATTTGGATTTACTCTTCCTCTAATAAATGATACTAAAACGTTATAAGACAACAATCATAACACATATCTTATAATATCAAATTAAAGAATTTCTCGCAACTTGTTGTTCTAGATTGAGTTCTAATTATAATCTATTAAATAACCCCCTGTATAAAATTTACCAGTGATAGGGATTTTGGTTTGTATCCTTTCACCAAAGATAATTCAGAACTATTATAAGAACAAGATGAAATTTAATGTTAATGTTTTGAATTCTCATTATAACAGGGTTAGGTAACATAATATATAATAAGTTTTTGTAAAGTCAAATTAATATACTATTATTTTATTTTAGAATTAATTTATGTTAAGCTGATGATTCAATTGAAGGAGATGAGATTAGTTTATCTACTTCATAAAAGATCAAAGTACATGTCAGAATTTGATGATATAATAAAAAGAAGAAAAATGGTAAGACAATATATACAAGATAAACCTATTCCTCAAGAAATTGTTAATAAATTAATTGCCAATGCTCACAGAGCCCCAAGTGCAGGTCATACTCAGGTCCAAGAATTTATAATAGTACAAGATTCTTTGATAAAGAAAAAGTTAGGTCAAGCTGCTTTAAACCAAGAGCAAGTCTATGATGCACCTCTTTTGATTGTTGTTTGTGTAGATACTTCCAGGTCTGTTGGTAGATATGGAAAAAGAGGAATAGAATTTTATAGTATAATAGATGGTGCTTTTGCTTCTATGCTTATTTTACTTACTGCAGTAAATGAAGGAATTGGTGCTTGCTTTGTTGGTGCATTTCTAGATGACAAAGTTTCAGAAATACTTGAATTACCCAAATATGTAAAGCCAATAGGAATAATTGCATTAGGATTTCCTGCAGAGGATCCTGGTAAATTTAAAAGAATTGATATTTCAAAGTTAGTCCATTATGAAAAATATTCAAATAAAAAGCTGAAGAAATGATGATAAGATATTTACAAATTAAAAACTTCTACTAATCTCTTACACATGTTTTAGAACAGTTTCAAGTTTTTGCGGCATTAGATGTCTCTCCTTTCTATTTTACTATTATCAAAAGCATTTATATGAACCCCGATATAATACGGGCTCGGAGGTGTGTGAACTACTGATTTTGACACAATTTTGTAGTTGGGATCTGTCCTTTACAAATTTAAACTTTAACTTTTTAAAATAAATGTGACTGTTTTAAAACACCTTTTATTGTACAAGAATTTTAAAACTAGCCTCTCTCAAGGGATCGAACCTTGGTGGTGGACCTTCGTTACCCTTAAGCAGATCAACAACTCGCAATTCTATATTGTGTTGTCCAGGAGATAGATCATGCAAGAATAGGAAATACCCAGTAGCTAGCGCCTTATATGTCCCAGGATTGATTGCTCCCCAAATATCTATTGGGTGCTCGGGAATGGTAATATTAAAAAAGTCAGTTTTAATTAATGATTCATCAAGATTCACGTTTTTACCATCTACGGTAACCTTCATGTTGTTAAGGGGAGTAAGAATGTTATCAGCACATTCTACTATTTCTGTATCAGTCATTGGACCGGCAGTACCACTATCACAAAAAGTCGTTGTTATTGGAAGCATGACGGCTTTACCAAGTGGAACATTACAATTATAGTTGATCTTGCCCTCACCTGGAATAATATCTGGTAGGAACCACACAGGACCATTTTGCATAACAGAACATCTTTCAGGATCAGAATAATCCTTTACTGGATGTTTGTCGATAGGGATACCAGCCCACCATGTCCACCATTTTGCCACCCATTCTGAATAAGGACTGCCATATGGCGAAGAATCTACTGTGAATATATCAAAATCTGATCTTGCTGTAGTAGCAATAGTCATTCCACTCCAGCTGAGAATTATGATAAATAGAATAGGCATTAATAGACGAATAAATAACAATTTCATATCTAGCATAATATTGCCTATGATTTAATTCTTTTACTAGTTATGCTATTTTTTAATTTGTAAAAATATTATATACTCCCTTTTTTAAAAATTAAATCTTGAATTCATAAATTTGATAATAAAAGTTTTTACAGCATCGAGTTATCTATAATAAGGATCGGCTGGGTATTGCAATCTTCAAAGTTCCAAAAATATCTTTTAGATTCAACAAGTATTATTATTATTGTTGGATTTGTAGTTGTTCTTCTTCATATAATAGACAGGAGTGCAGGGGATACTTGGGCTTTGAATATGAATGACCGTAATTCCTTTCAATATACAATAATATATTGTATAATAACAGTAGCTTCACTAATTATCCAGGCCTTCCTTTTTAGTGTCTCTGTAAGAATAGCATTTAAAACCAAGAAAGCAACTTCGCGTCTTTCCTTGATAACAAGATACCTTTATGTAGGATCAAATATTGCAGTAATGGGATCAATTGCGTATCTACTGGCAGAGCAAGCACTAACGTCTACTTATCATACTGTATTACTTGAATTAATAGCAGGATTAAGTTTGATACCATCAGTTTTAATCCTGATTTCACTAGCATTTACAAGTCTAAAGTCATTTTCATCTACAAAAAGTAAAATCCTTGTGGTATACAGTATAGCCATAATTGCAATTGCAGTACAATTGATCATTGCCTTTTGTTATATAGAGCTCAATCTCTATAGTAAACCTGGAATAATAACTCCTGATAGGAATCCATGGGCATCCTATTACTATACAAATCTCCAAAGTAAAATATCCTTAAGTTATGAGATAAGTGAGGCTATGTCATTTGTTATCATATGGATATTTTCTATATTACTTACTAAACAATATGCCCAAAAGATAGGGACAATAAAATATTCGATAACATTGAGTATTCCAATGATCTACTTTCTATTTCAGTATTCACCATTATTGTTAGAACAAATAGGAACGTTAAGTTCTCTTCTTATGGCAGAAGGATCATTATTTTTATATTTTTACAATTTTGTTTTAAATACTGTTAATATCGGAACAGGATTATTATTTGGAATTTCATTTTATATTTTGTCTAGATCTTTAATCTATGATAATTTAAAATATTATCTGGTAATATGTGGAACCGCTATCATGATCATCTTTAGTAGCGGTATTTCAACAATCTTAATCTTGGCTCCATATCCAGCCTGGGCTATTGTTTCGCTTTCATTTATATTGCCAGCATCATTCTTACTTTTAATCGGGCTAGATTCAGCAACATATTATATTGCAAGTGACACGTTGATTCGTAGATTTCTGTATCACCATCGGAGCCAGTTTGAACTATTTCAAGCATTAGGTTCATCAAAAACGACGGACATGGTTGAACGAAAAATGAGTGAGATGATACGAAATCAACTCGAAAACTTAGAGATGGAAATGTTGTTTAAACCAATATCTGAGGTGGAAGATATTAAACGATATGTTAGAAAAGTAAGAATAGAAATGAAACAATCTGCTACGAAACTGGATAGTTCAAAAGCTGATTAATTTTCGATCAAGTTAGGAAGAGACTAATAAACATTCATAAGCATGCAAACGGAGGTGGTGTGAACTGATTTGACACAATTTTGTAGTTCAAGTTTCTAAAGTAAATATATAGATAGAATAGATTAACCGGTAAATGAAGTGCTGTAGAGATTTATTTTTTATAAATAAATGATGATTAAATTATAAATATTATATAGTAGATTATAAATATTATATAGTACAAGAATTACAGATATGTATTTTTATCCAGCACTCATCCAAAAATCTATAGATACTTTTTCTAAATACTATGAAATTAGATATTTCTATAATTCCATTTATTTTAATTCTTTCTTAAATGCTATTAGAGAAGTAAACCAAAAGGAGAATATAATAAAAGAGAGACAATCAACAAATGAAAATATTTTCTTAAAGACATGGTATCAAAATGTGGAGAGAGAATTTGATAAAAAGCTAAGATCAGATACTTTTGTAAATTTATTAGATAAATATGTCAATAGTAGTTTAGAGCTATTTGATGATATATATAATAATGGCTTCATAAATCCTCAATTAATATATCATGATTTTTTTGATTTTTATTTAAAGTATTTCTATTCACCATTCATATCTATTTCAAAAGAATTAAAACTAGCTGATCATAAAATAATATTACAAAAAAATTCTACAAAATTATTACATTATATAAACAATAATACTCATCAACAAACAAAAGGATCTGAAAATAATAATAATAATAATAATAATAATAATAATATATTACTTATTATTTATGCACCAATTAATCGTTTTCATATATTAGATCTTAATCCTTCAAAGAGTGTAGTAAGGACTCTATTAAATAATGGCATTGATGTTTATCTGTTAGATTGGGGTTATCCAGATAAAAAAGATAATGAATTAACATTAAAAGATTATATTGATTATATAGATGATGCAGTTAATGCCATTATACAAGATAGATCATTTACATCATCTTCATCATCACCAATAAAAATATCAATTTTAGGATATTGTTGGGGGGGACTTAATTCAATTATTTATACTGCTGTTGCTAATAATCAAAAAAATATTGATAAATTGATACTTATGGCTACTCCTATTGATTTTAGGAAAGATAATACTACAGTTTCACTATGGTCAAAATCTATAGATACTGATAAAATAATTAAGACATTTGGTCACTTTGATGGATACCTTTTAGACTTTGTCTTTAACATGCGAAATCCAGCCAACTTTGCAAAGTATTTTACTTTATGGAAAAATTTAGACAATAAAGACTTTGTAAATACTTTTTTCGATGTAGAAAAATGGCTTCATGATACTCCTCCAATTCCAGGAAAATTATATAAAAAAATAGTAAATGATTGCTATAAGAATAATCTCTTAATTACAGGTAATATGAAATTAGTAGAAGAAGAAGATGATAATAACAATAATAAAATAAATATTAATAAAATTATCATACCTGTTTTATCAATAATAGCAGAAAAAGATGATCTAGTTTCACCAATATCTTCTCTTGTTATCAATGATTATATATCAAGTAAAGAAAAAGAGGTTTTCAGGTATCCTGGAGGTCATGTCTCTCTTTGTATAAGTGATACAGCTCATAAAGAATTATGGCCCAAAGTAGCTAATTGGATAAAATCAAAAATATCATAATATAAGATCAGTAGTTTTTATTCATTAATAGCATTCTTTAGTTTCTCTTGTGATAGCTCTTGTATTGGAGGAGGAGGTGGGCTACAATATGGCGGACAAATTTCTTCACTAATTATGCCATTGTTATTACCATCTAATGTTGGTGGCGATTGATTTTGTCTTTGCTCTGCCTCTTCTCCTTGTACTAACACATTTTCAAATACTGTTAGTATTCCGCTAATTATAGCAAAGGCAATAAAAGATGTAAATACTATTATATTCAAAATTGAAATCATAATACCTTTAGTTTATCCAATTATTTATTATCTATTTTTTCAAATTTCAATAGCAAGTATTCTATATTTTGTTATTTTTGAATTAAATCTTGAAAGATGTTATTGAATCCTACTAGCAGACGGGCTCGGAGGTGTGTGAACTACTGATTTTGACACAATTTTGTAGTTCGAAAGTTATTATCTGAAAAATTAGTTGCGTAGATAAAAAGTAAATATTATAATATTTGTAAATTATCATATATTATGGAAGATATATATCTAGAGTGTATTAGCAAAAACGAGAAAAAGGAAATTGAATTTAGAACCACAAATAACGAAATTTTCAATTACGAAACTATCATATATATTCTACGTGGTTATGGCAAATATTTTCGAGGCGGTCGTAATGTATTTGCTTATATAGATAATAAATATACCCCTATAAAACCTACAAAAGATCAAAAAACTGGTAAATGGCATTTAATTTCGAAATTAGTGGATAACAAAGATTCTAATTATTTAGAGAATGTACTAAGAAAATGTTAGAAATGTCGTTAATTGTAAAATCAATATTAAGAGTCATATTATAGATCAATAAATTGACAAAATAATTGGTTAGATTCCAACAACTAGAAAGAAAATATTTAAAATGACTTTAATTATTTAAAAAACAGTTCGGTGAATTATTTATAGATTAGGATAATTTTAATAAAAGAACTTAATAGAGATGGTTTTCTAAATAATTTTTCTTCTCTATCTTATTAGATAATTCAATATTTTCTTTCTATCTTTTTTAGGTGATCTTAAAATTTAGATTAATAAAAAAGTATATGTGTAACATATATTACTAACGGAGGTGTGAACTACTGATTTTGACACAATTTTATAGTTCAATATTTAAAATATTGAGACCTACTAAATTTATTTAATAATTAAAACATTTATAACATACACAAAAAACTTAATTACCTGAATCTTCTATTAGTAGGTCAAAATGGAGCTGAAACTTTGTATAAAGATATTTTTAATTATTTTTATCTTATTATTCTTTTCACCTATAAATACACCAATTATTGTTTTTTCAGAAAAGGAGGATATTATATCAATTTTTACTCCATTTGCGTTTTTACAATATGGTCCTAGTCCAGAACAAGCAATTACATTATATTTTGTATCATCACTATACAAAAACGGAAATGAAACAATAGAGATTTATAATCCACATACTCGCATTAATAATTTGAGTTCGGCAGAAATTATTGTTCCTACGGATGATCTCCAACCTTCATTTGATTCTTATTTTCTCTTTAATAGGATGAATGATCAAATAATTCCACATATGTCCAACTTTTCTATCAAATTTGCGCCTATTATCAATCCTGAACAAGTCATTAATCATCTAACACAAATAAAAACTGGCGATTCGATATCTTTGATTCATAATAATTCTAAAAGTAGCTCTCCAAAGTTATTCTCTATTCCTTCAGAACTAAACTCAGGATATTACCTTGTTACACTATCAGTATATTTACCTGACTATAATGTATATTTAAAATACTCAAATGTGGTCATATTTGTAGATAGAAGCTTGACATCATCACAATCTCCATTAATGGGATCCAATACATCATTAACGTACAATCCTAATCAATCCTCGACGTTAGATTATTCATATTTGAACGACGTCCCACTTGAGTAAATTCAATGAGTTATGAAAAAAATATTTTCATTTGTCTAGGATCTTTTTTTATATTATATAATTTTTGTTTAGCTATGGCACAACCTATAGAATCTTCTCCTTCACAACTTGAAACTCTTGATGACGAAAGCAAATTAAGACAACCACCTCCTTCACAACTTGAAACTCTTGATGACGAAAGCAAATTAAGACAACCACCTCCTTCACAACTTGAAACTCTTGATGACGAAAGCAAATTA
>JAICEO010000063.1 GCA_025924135.1 Nitrososphaeraceae archaeon
AGGCAAAATTTTTTCAAACTTTTGATAGTAGGAATTTAAATAATCTAGGTTAATTTTTTCTAAATTTAATTCTTCTCCATATTTTAATAGTATTTTGTGAAAAAACCATGTTACATGTGCTATGTGCCAATTTGGAGGACTACCAAAAGGATCTGATTGAATAACTGCATCTTCAATACTAAGTGTTTTAAAAAGATCATCGGTTAGCTTTCTGACTTCGGTAAATTCCGAAATGAGGTCTTCTACTACTACTTTATTTATTACCTTAGTCATAGGTTTTATAATACTTTGGGATGCAAGTTTTATAATACTTTGTGTTGCAAGTTTTATAATACTTTGGTATGCAAAAAAATTTACCTTTCTTTACTTATACTTATTGTACATAATAGATATAATATAGCAAGTTAATGATTGTTATTTAGGAGTGGAGCTCAACGAGTAAATTTTTTTCTTCTGATAATGGAAATATGATCAAGAATTTAGCAAAAAATTCTTTTAAGAGTATAGATGAAGGATTATACAATATTACCAGTTATGATTATTCTCATGAATCTCTCAATTTAAAGAAAAATATTTTAAATATAAAGGCAGCAAACAAAATACCACTTATTACTGAAATAAAGTTTTCTTCACCTTCCAAAGGGGTAATTATGAAAAGAGAGGAAGCAGATTTGTTAAGCATTTCCAGAGACATGATAAAAGGAGGTGCTGCTGGGCTTTCAGTGCTAACCCAGAAATATTTGTTTAATGGCTCGTTAACCAACTTTATTGTGATTAGACAGGATACACCCATTCCAATGTTAATGAAAGATATTATTGTAAGTGAGATACAACTAGATTGCGCTAAAAAAATTGGAGCTGATTATATTTTATTAATTATGAGTATTTTTGATAAAAATCTCGCTGAAGGTGATTTAGATAGATTTGTTAAATATGCACATAAAAAGGGGTTAAATATTTTATTTGAAGTTCATCATGAACAGGAATTTAGCGAAATTCTAAAATTTAATTTGGGAAAAACAGATTTAATAGGAATCAATAATCGTAATCTAGATAATTTAAAAATTGATTTACAAATAACAGAAAACCTATTAAAAAAATTTAATAAGGGAAATAATGTGATTGTTAGTGAAAGTGGAATAGATAATTCTAGTCAAATAATGCAACTGAAAAAAGCTGGAGCTGACGCTTTCTTAATTGGAACGAGTATCATGGAAAAGAGAGAACAAATTACTGGAAAGATAAAAGAATTAGTTAACCCTATTTAATAATAATAATAAATAATTAGATCGTATTTATTTTGATATATTTATTCAATTGAGATTATACCATTTAATAATTAATTATCTTTGAGTAACATATATTTCGGTTAAAAATTGCATAAGCTTTTTTGATATTATTTGTAAGGGGGGAGATTGGTAATGGACTATGACAATTGAATTATATCCAACTATTAAATATTATAATATAGATTTAAATTTACTCTCATAAAGCAAAGTTTGAGTCACCATAGCCTTTCATTCTTATTGATTGGCTCATTGGAAGGCTATGGTTTTATTTTTATGATTACTATTAGACATATCAAGCAGTAACCTAGTTCAAAGTATAATAAGACTTGATTCATCACCAACTATTACTTTTTTCTACTATTGATATACTTTTCATAGTGCCCTTAAGGCTTTCATTAAAGTTTTATGTTAAAGATTAAAATTTACCTTATTTTGGTAATATCTTTCACTTTCTCCTTCTTAAGCCTCTTATAGATTATTATATAAAATGTATTTTACATATTTTTATTTAAGGAATAGTTAGGTAAATTTATGAAAAATTGGCTGGATGGTATATATAAATATACTCATTATAACTAATATGCACATCTAACACTTTCATAAAATTAGTTATTTCCATTTATTATAATCAATCTTTGAAAAAGCAATATTTTATTAGAAATTAATATTTTACTTTAATATTATTAAAGGTCAAAAAAATTAAAATATTTAAGAAAAATCGTTATTAATACAAGAAACAAACGTTACAATTATTATGCTTGTTTAGTTTTTTATCTATATTAGATAATATGAAGAAATATAACTTTCCGTTTAATGGTAAATTCGGTAATTTTGGAGGAAAATTTATCCCTGAAACATTAGTTCCAGCTATAGAAGAATTAGAAGAATCATACAAAAAATTTACCAAAGATTCGAATTTTAAAAAAGAATTAAAGGAATATTTAGAAAATTATGCTGGTAGACCTACTCCCCTTTATTTTGCAAAAAATCTTACAGAATATGTAGGCGGGGCTAAAATTTATCTAAAAAGGGAAGATCTACTTCATGGAGGAGCTCATAAAACTAACAATACATTGGGGCAGTGTTTATTAGCAAAAAAAATGGGTAAAAAAAGAATCATAGCTGAGACTGGTGCCGGTCAACATGGAGTTGGTACCGCTCTTGCCTCAGCAGTTCTTGGTCTTGAATGCGAGATATATATGGGCTTAAAAGATACTGAAAGACAAAAACTCAATGTATTTAGAATGAAATTATTAGGATCCAAAGTGCATCCAGTAAAATCTGGAACACAGACACTTAAAGATGCAATTAACGAGGCTTTAAGAGATTGGATAACCAATGTAGAGAATACATATTATGTAATTGGATCAGTAGTCGGCCCACACCCTTATCCAATGATTGTAAGGGACTTTCAAAGTATAATTGGGAAAGAAATAAAAAAACAAATTAGAAAAATTAACGGTACTTTACCAAATGCCATTGTTGCATGTGTTGGGGGTGGAAGTAATGCAATTGGTTCATTTTATCCCTTTATAAGTGACCAAGAAGTATCTCTTTATGGTATTGAAGCCGAAGGTAGTGGGATTAAGACAGGAAAACATTCTGCAACATTGGCAGCAGGTTCAAGTGGAATTCTACATGGAATGCAGACCTACCTTTTACAAGATAAAATGGGTCAAATAAGTGCTACTCATAGTATAAGTGCGGGGTTAGACTATCCTGGAGTGGGTCCTGAACATTCATACTTAAAAGAGATTAAAAGAGTCAACTATAAATCATGTACCGATGACGATGCAATCAAAGCATTTGTGATTCTTTCAGAAAAAGAGGGGATAATTCCCGCCTTGGAATCAGCTCATGCGATAAGCTATGGAATGAAATTAGCTAAAAAAATGAAAAAATCAGAAGATATAGTCATTACATTATCAGGTAGAGGTGACAAGGATGTCGAGGTAGTACAAAACTACCTTAATGGAATCAGAGATTAAATATGTACAAAACTAATAGAGTAACAAAAAAGAAGAAGAACAACAACAACAACAACAACAGAATAGACAAAAAATTTTATGAATTAAAACGTAAGAATGAGAAAGCACTTATTTGTTATGTAGTGGCTGGTTTTCCTGATATAATGTCATCTGAGCACATCATAACTTCATTAATTAATGGAGGAGCGGATATTATAGAAATTGGAATACCATTTTCCGATCCTATTGCAGATGGCTCAACTATTCAGTATGCAATTCAAAAATCACTGATATCTGGCACTACGCCAGATATGTGTTTAGAATTAGCTTCAAGAATAAGAAAGACTTTTACAAATGTTCCTTTAATAATTATGACCTATTCAAACATATTATACAGAAAAGGATACATTCAATTTGCAAAAAAAGCTAAAGAATGCGGTATTGATGGTTTTATAATACCAGATATACCAATGGAAGAATCTAAAGAATATCTAAATGCAATGCAAAATATAGGAATGTCTACAATTTTTTTAGTATCACCTAATACTGCAGAAAAAAGATTGAAAATGATTAGCAGAATATGTACAGGTTTTTTGTATGCTATATCAGTTTATGGCACAACAGGAGAGAGACAAGGCTTTGATGAATATACCATCGAATCAATAAAAAGAGTAAAGAAGGTTACTGCAGCAGCAGCAAATGGGCTTCCTCTGGCTGTAGGATTTGGAATAAGTAATCCCAAACACGTAAGATATATGATTAATGCTGGTGCAGATGCTGTAATTATAGGAAGTGCAATCATAAAAAAAATTCAAGAGATAGAAAATAAAGAGACATTATTAAATACATTAAATAGATTTATTTATGAACTGAAAAATAGTTGTAAATGATAATAATATAGATACAAATATACTCCCAACAGTAGCGGGAGCAGTAAAAAAAACACACACGTATTATTCTAATACTAAACCTGAATTATCAGAAGCAAATAACATATTGTTTACTGTGACTTGATAGTTTTTTGCATTTCTATGAACTATTACTTCAAGATTGTCTAAATTTTCTGATTCAAGAGAGCCTTCTATCCTTTGTATAACAAAATGAAGTGATTCATGGGATATTAGCAATTCTATATAAGGCTCAATGTAATAAAAATCACATTGATTTGCAAGGGCACTAGATTTTGATTGAATAATTATCATGGTATCATGATTATCATATGTAAAGTAGCTAGGAGAATCATCTATAGAACATGCTAATACAAAATTACAAACACCCATTAAATTATCATTATTATTCTATTAGATTATTTTATACATCTATCGCTTTAAAATATAAATATAACAGATTTTTTTTTACAAGAAATTAATTAATCCAAAAGTAAAGAAATTCACAAGGTAAAATATTCTGCTTCTGGATGATGAATAAAAATGGCAGCAGTAGACTGATCAGGAACTATTTGTCCAGCCTCTGTTAATGTCATATCGGATTTAACCGGATCTAAGAGTTTCCATACTAATTTATGTTGAGTAATATCAGGGCAACTTGGATATCCCCAGCTGTATCGTAAGCCTCTTTTGGAGTCGATCTTTAATTCCTTACGAATTAAAGAGTTTATCCAATCAGCTAATGCTTCTGTAGTTTCAACAGCAAGCCCATGAAGATAGTAAGCATCAGTATATTTATTATCTTCATTCCATTTTTCAATTGTATAAGACGCTTTTTTACCAACGGTAACGGATTGAAATGCAACTATATCATTTTCTCCAAAATAATCAGTCAAACATAAATGTCTTCCTTTAGTAGACCGAGGGAAATCAAAAATAACTTCATCGCCTCTAGAAGAATCTACAACTAGTTTATTATTTCGATTGTGACAATGAAAATATCCATAAACTACCTTTGGTGAAAAAAGGTTTTCATCAATAACTCTCTTTTTCCATTCGACCAGTAATTTTTCTGCTTCTTCTGTTAACCCTGATCCAGCTTTTCCTCTAAAACTCCATGATAGTGTAAAAAGAGATTTTTTATTTAAAAAATTCCATACTTCTTCTAAATTTATATGTTCAAGATCTAATCGAATTTGAAGACCGGTATGGGGTGGAATCGGTGGGGGAACTGGTTTGATACCGCTATGTTTGGAAACCTCAGATACATTGTGTGTTGACGTTGGTTTGAACTCTTTCCATAGTTCTACTTTTTCTTTCCATTTGGTAATGTATTGGTTCTTTTTATCCGATGTTAAATTATTCATTACATTCAAACCATCAAAAGCAGTTTTACAATAGAAAACACCTTGTTCATAGATTCCTCCATCCTTTGCTATTCTATTTATATAGTTAGTATTAATAGCAGCGCCTCCACAAAGTACTGGTATTTGTATATTATGTTCTTTTGCATAGTTAACAAATATCTGCATCTGTTTTGAGGTAGAAACAAGTAGGGCTGACAGTCCTACTGCGTCAGCATTTACCTCACTAATTTTATTAACAATTGTTTGTAATGGTACTTGTTTACCTAAATCGTAAACGGAATATCCATTATTCACTAGAATTGTTTTTACTAGATTTTTTCCTATATCATGGACATCACCATATACAGTACATAATACAATTTTCCCTTTTGAAACATCTTTCTTTTTAATAAGATACTTTTCTAACTCTGCTACAGCAGCCTTCATACATTCTGCCGATTTGAGAACAAAAGGAAGAATTATTTCTCCAGCGCCAAATTTATCCCCTACTTCCTTCATTGCAGGAAGTAAAGTTTCATTCAAAGTCTTTACTGCTGCTGCATGTAATTCTTCCTTGGAGTAGCGAGCAATAACATCATCATCATTATCATCATCATCATTATCATTATGATTCAATAATATGGAGGGGGAGGATGAGGAAGAGGATGAGGAAGAGGATGAGGATGATGACATTGTTGCCTCTGTTAAGGAAATTTCAACTTTTGTGTCTTTATCTTTAACATTATCTAAAATTGCTCCTACAACATCATTTTCTATTCCTTCACGCAGTCTATTTACTATTCTATAGTAACATTTTTTATCAAATTTCCAATTTGGATCTATATCAAGTTTTGAATTTCCGTCAGATTGTTTTTTTGTTGGGTCCGTATTTGTTTTATTTTCATAATAAGAAATTAAGTCTGATAAGGCTGTATTTTGAAGATTAAAAATTAAATTTTCTGCAAGTCTTCTTTCTTCTTGGCTAATATCTGAATAGGCAACAATATCCTTTGGATTAATAATTACAGAATCCAAACCAGCTTTTATCGCATGATAGAGAAATACAGAATTAATTATTTTCCTCGCCTGTGGTGGTAGACCAAAGCTAACATTACTTAATCCCAGAGTCGTGAAACAACCAGGCAGGTTTTCCTTTACTAGTTTAATTCCCTCTAAAGTATTTTTTGCAGAATCTAGAAATTCTTCTTGGCCAGTAGCCAAAGTAAAGGTTAGAACATCAAAGATAAATTGCCAAGGTTTTAGCCCATACTTTTTGCCTGTTTCAAATAAAAGGTATGCAGTTTCCAATTTTTCTTTTGGAGTTTTAGCCATTCCATTAGGTCCAATACACATTGCAATAGCAGGAACTCCATATTTTATCATAAGAGGAGCTAGGGAATGAAATCTACTTCCATCACCTTCCAAGTTGATTGAATTAATTATTGGTTTTCCTGGTATTTGTTTAATCGCAGATTAAATGACTTTAGGATCTGTTGAATCTATTACTAGAGGAGCTTCTATTTCTAAACACAGGCGTTTTACAAGCTGGCACATAAAATCATGTTCATCAGATCTCTCAGTGGTTGCTACGCATATATCTAAACAATGTGCTCCTTCTTCCACTTGGCTTCTGGCGAGATTGAGAAGACCCTCAAAATCATCTTTTAAAACCATCTCCTTTGCTTTTCTTGAGCCTTGGCTGTTAACTCGCTCTCCTATGATTAATGGAGGAGGATTTTGTTGGATGTCAACAGCATTTAACGCTGAACTGATTCTTGCAATTTTGGCCATAATTCATTCATTTCTTCCTATAATTTTTTTGGTAGTAATATATAATCACAGGAAAATTTACAAGATAAAAATGTATAGTAAATTTTTTCTTGTTTATTATCTTCCTATTATGTTATCATTAGGATTCACGCTTATTTATTTGAATGTTGTTGTTGTTGTCAATCATTTTCCTTAATTCAATAATATGTTCAGGAGTTGTTCCACAACATCCGCCAATGATCTTTATATTCCTGTACTTTGAAATGAATTCCTCTAGTTTCTGTGACATTTTATCTGGTGTCATTTTATAAACTGCTTTGCCACCTTCGTTATGAGGCATACCAGCATTAGGCACTATCAGAATAGGTAAATCTTGCTGTTCATCTAACCAAATAACGCTTGGAGTCATTTCATCTGGTCCTGTAGAACAATTTAGACCAAAAATATTGATTCCCATATCAGCTACTGTCGTATATGCAGATTGAACATTAGTTCCAAGAAGCATTTTCCCATATTGATCCAAAGTTACATTTGCTATAATAGGTATTTCTTTTTGAACTTTTTTCATTGCTTTATGACAAGCTTCTATTGCTAGTTTCACCTCTAGGATATCCTGACTTGTTTCAATTAATAATGCATCAACGTTTCCCAGAATCAAGCCTTCTGCTTGAAGAGCAAACGCATTTATTATTTCATCTAAAGATATTTGGCCCAAATCAGGATCATTAGAACTGGGAAGAAAACCAGAAGGTCCCATCGAACCAATAACAAAATGAGTTTTATCCTTGAATTCATTACATACCTGTCTAGCTAATTCTGCTGCTTGTTTGTTGAATTCTACTGTTTGATCTCCAAAACCATATTCGTCTAATTTGAATTTGTTTCCTCCAAAAGTATTTGTTTCAATACAATCTGCTCCAGCGTTTAGATAACTTCTATGTATTTGCTTTATCCATTCGGGTCTACTCACTATTAGTCCATCATTAAAACCATCTTTAGAATTAGGAAAATCCTGAGGTTGTGGATTTAATTTTTGAATTTCAGTACCCATTGCACCATCAAAAAGTAATACCCTTTTTTTCAGCGCCTCAAGAAAAGATTCGGTCATGCTTATATATTGTAATTATGAGAAATTTTGATTTATATATCCTCGCATAAATTTAAAATAAAGAGAAAAAGGAAGAATAGCAATAAAAAATAGTTATTAGATTAAAAAGATAATGGAAGGAGGACGAGGACCACCATGATTTTTAACGATATTAATACTAATAATAATAATTCTAGCAAGAATCTTGCCAAGATTGACCAATATATTTGTGATATCAATAATGTAATTGGGAAAATATGTAAAGAACAAATCCTAAAAGCAATTGATGATCGAGGTGTTGACATCCTTACTGAAGGTGATATCAAATCTGTATATGATACTACTATTATCTCAGTTATACACAAATTCATAACTATATCAAATGAATGTGAAAAAATTTATTTGCAAGAATGTTATCGAGCAGGAAAAGAGGCCGGTAAGCTTAGGTAATAATTAATTATATGTATATAAATATAGAGAAAGAGACGAAGTAAGGCTGATTACTCTCAAGTGAAAATAAATAAGGTTTTATAATAGAACTTTCCATATCATTTATGCAGAAGATTCGAACTAATGACTTATTTAGTTCCGAATTTGATTTGCTGCAACCCAGTACCTCCAATCTATTCTTACTACAAAATCAGAATACAAGCACCATAACAACAACAATAGATATGAAAGGAGAGAAGAAGAAGCAGGAGGAGATTGACATTCAATTTGATATTCATTTAGATACAATCTTATCCAACCTAAATATTATTAAAAATCAAATAAAATTTTAATAATTTATTTTATAATCATAGATAATGTCTCTATTTGCAAATCCATCTCAAAATTTAAAAAATGCTATTAACTGGTTTAATGGTTTAAGAAAAGAAGAACAAGTATCAATTTTGACAAATTTAGAAGAAAATCCCGAAGTTTTGACCAATGAGCAAAATGAACAATTAACAATAATTGCATTAGAGATTGCGAGTGCAATGCCTTATGGCCAAAATCCTATCATTACAAAATTTATTGAATTAGGATTACCACAGGTTCATGCGAATTTAATTGTCAATGCAATTACCACCAAATCAGTTTTACCAAAATTAGATGCTAAGAAACTCTTATCTTTAAATGATCAAGACTATGAAAAAGCAATAGAAAGTGTAATTGTAAAACTTTTCATTGAAAATAATCCAATTGATAAAATACTAGAATATTCAGGTCTTGATAACCAAATTTTAGCAGCATCTTTAAGATTTATCCGTGATAATATTTTATTCTTATATCTACGAGGAGAAATGGCCATAGATAGTTTAAGAAAGGTATTACGTGACCAATTGAATTTTCCAGAGAATAGAATCCAAATACTTGTCAATATTTTAGAACAAAATAAAGAAACTATTTGGAGAAACTTTGTTTTTAGAAATACCCAAGAAACCTATTTCAAAATGCAAGTTTTGGAAAGAAATCAAATAGAATTAATTAATCAAATACAACAGCTAATTCAGTTATTAAAAGGAGAGAAAGAAGGGTCTAGTCAAGCACAAAGACCGGCTCATATTGCATAAACAATTGGATAATAATAAATCTATGAAAGTATTAAATAGAATGTATCCTTAAGGTTAATACAGCCTGAAGATAAATCAAAGCTGAAGTCATAGCCCTCTATTGTTGGGATGTGTATTCCTTGGATGGCTATGGATTTTACTTTTACATATTATAAATAATAAAACAAAAAAAGAAGAAGGCATGCTCTATTCTAGTGGATAGTATGCATAATATAATTTTTAATTGATAACTTCCTAAATACCATTATAAAAAATTAATTAATTTATTATATTGTTCTTTATTTCTTCTATATAATATTATAAAAAAATCGAAAGCTTAAATCTCTTTTTTGTCATAAAGTGGATAAACATATACATTTGCCTTTTCTTCATCGTTGATGTTGATAGAATAGGCTAATAAACCATCATTTAACTCACTTCCATCTAAACCCGTTCCTTTCATACCAAGAGTACAATTTTGTAATAAATAATTATTTTTATTATCAAAATCTAGGAATTCTTTTCCAGGATAGGGCTCTAAAGTAATTCGTTCTTCCCCTATTACTCCATTTTCTTTAAATCCATTCGTCATTACCCTTCCTCCATCGTTCAATATAAGATTAATTTTGTACTTTTTCTTTAGATTTGATAATCCATCACGAATGTTAAATGTATCTCCTGTGGTGACATATTGTATAACATCGCTTTCTTTAATAACTTTTGAACAATAATCATATCCACTTTGATCAGTTAGAAAAATTATTTTTCTAAGAGTTTGATTGAAAATCGTAATTTGATTTTTTTGGTAGAATTCTATTATTCCAGATCTTTGGAAAGATTTAGCACTCCTGGCTACAATTATAAAATACGGATTAGAAGTAGATGTGTTATTTTGCCTTGAATATATATCATTTAATTTACAAAGATCTTCATATAAATCTGGAGATGATTGTTGGAAATGACTTGCATAAAATTTCCAATCCAATGTTTGTTTTTTATTTTGCATTAGATTGTAAATGCTGGAAAGAATTGCTTGATATCCCATTATTATCTTATGAGTAGCAGCATATAGATTGTCACCAAATTTTCTCTTGCCTCCTGTTAGCTGTGGAATTCCTCCACCTTCTTTAAGGGGTATTTTATAGATATATCTGTCTGAATTTGGAGAAGATTCTGCAGCTACAAAACTAGTAGCCTGGTAGGGAATACTTAATTTATCAATATAATCCTTTGAAGCACCAATTATTATATGTGGCAAAAATTTTGCTAACGTAAATAACTTTAATTTATTGCTACTAGGATTTATTATTTGTAATCCTCTGTGAAGAAAATGATCTAATTGTTCTCTAGAAATTATATTTTTTTCCTGCAAGGAATATAACTTTGCGTTATATTGTTCTAAGATATTTTTTTTCATATAGATGTAGAGTAGCAGAAATAATTTTTTCTCTCATTAATTAATCTAATGTCTTTAAATAATGAAAAATAATGAAATAATGAAATAATGATGATGATTTTTTTAATAGGGTAAAAAGATTTTTTAGAATTATTGAACCTAATAGTATCCATACGTGATTTGCAAATTTATTCTCTTATATATTTTGTATGAGCGAAATTTTAAATATCAAAAATCATTAATGTTAATCTTCATTAATACATGAAGGCCACTAAATTCAGAGCAGCCACAGTTCAGGATAAAGATTATGTTTTAGATTTTTGTAAAAATACATTTCGCTGGGGTGATTATATTGACAGGGTGTGGGATATATGGATTAGTGAACCTAATAGTTTATTTTTAGTCGCTGTAAATGTAAGTGAAAATAAGATAGAAAAACCAATAGCAATCTCTCATGGGATTTTAATACCAGAAAAAATATTATGGATTGAAGGAATAAGAGTTGACCCCAAACATAGATCTCACAAATTAGCTACTAATATGTCCCTACATATACTAGACTATGCAAAAAAACAAGGAGTGCTATATTCTTCTGCAATAGTTTCTATAAACAACGAAGCATCAAAAGGCTTGATGGAAAAATTAGGATTTAAAGTTATTTCAACATGGTCCTATCTTAGTATAAAGCCCATAGTTTTACCTGCATTAAATAATTTTAATAAAGATAACTCGTCTATTATAGTCGCAAATTTGAATGAGTATAATTCAGTTCTTAATTTTTTAAATCAGTCCGAAACTTTTAAAACCTCTGGAAAAAAATTTGTCAATTCTTGGAGATGGCATGACTTAACAGAAGACAGGTTAAAAATGATGATCAGCAATAAACAGGTAATAATATTAGTTAATAACGATGATGATGATGAGGACAGTAATAATCAAGAAAAAAAAGAAGAGAACAACAAAATTAGAGGAGTAGCCATTATTGATGAAGAGGGTTATTGGAATAATCAAAATATATTGCAAATTGTATATATTGAGGCTGATTCTGACGAATTATTATTGTCGTTAATCATTAAGAGCTTGGAGTTGATTACATCATTAAAAGGAAATAAAAACTATAATCGTGAAAATAAATATGAAAGAGTACAGATATTTAGTCCTTCTCCCATAAAAGAAAATTCTTTAATTTTTCAAAAATTTAACGTTAGTTTTGCAGAACAATTTCTACTCTATCACAAAAAAATTTAAAAATAATATCTTTTTAGTATAAAGAAAAAGGATAATAATAAAATTTATAGTATTTTTAAAGATGATTAAGGTAACAAATAATCATAAAATATATTAGTTTGGTTATAAATCTTTTTTTATAGAAATATTCTGAATAAGATCAAATCCCAATATAATAATATTCTTTTAGGCTGTCATTTAGAGACAATCTGTTATAATATTAGTCTACTGGTAATTTTCTTAATTTAGAAAAAATCAGAGATCAATGTTTTTTTTCCATAATTTTTATAAATTATACTATGTTTCAACCAATCTAAAATAGGAACTGTCATTCCTTTGGACGCATAAAGTAAAGCTTGTCTAAAATCTGAAAAAGTAGTAGTAGTATGTGCAACATGTTTGGATCTTAG
>JAICEO010000064.1 GCA_025924135.1 Nitrososphaeraceae archaeon
GGAAGAGATGTAAAGGACATGTTAACACAACCTGGGCTTGGAATAGATATTGATCTCATAACCTTGCCAACGGTAAAATTTATTTTGAGTACTCTATTAGAAGAAAAAGACATAGACGAGTCATTCAAATCAGATATTTATTATTGGTTTAATAAGAATATACCAGGTCATAAAGTGGAAACGTTTGTCTTATATCGGGAAGACCGTACATTAGAAAAGATACCAGACTGCCATATTTGTTCAAAAAAAGGTAATTAATTTGAATGATTCATTTGATGTATTAGGGAACGGTGATAGGAGCATACAATATGAAGCAAACGAGATAGCAGGAGCATTCAAATTGAATAGTGGATTGAAGTTTCACATTATGGACAATGGTAATATTGGGGTAGTACTTGAATTACCTGTAACCCAACTTCAAATTGAAGGAAGCTTTGAAAAGATATACTTTATTTTTCTAATAGAATATGTGCAAGATTATCCTTTGTCTCCTCCTAAAGTACATATAATAGAACCCAATCTTGATCCAACACAAACCCCTCATATGTTTATAGACAATACTCTCTGTTATCTAAAACCTGATGAAGATTGGTCAAGTAGCTATAGCTCCTATGACGTAGGATTAATGATAAAGTCTTGGATATTTGCTTATATAAGATGGAAACAAAAGGGGATATGGGGGTGGGGAGAACATGAAGAACCTCAACCTGGACCCATTTAGACTTATATAAAGTAAAATATTATTTCAATATGTCTTTTAATTTCGAAATCTGGAGGATGTTTTATTTGTATTTGACTTCCAATTTGTCCTACAATAGAAAATCATCATTTAAATATTTTACGAGACTAATCTACGATAGTACAAAATATGACCCATTTTAATGGTTATAGTATAATTTCTCAGAATAGGTTTTCAAATTTCATTTATAATATGATTATACATTTTTTACAGTTAAAATCTGATAGTAACCATTGAGATTTTCAATATAATAAAAGTTATTTAAAGAAACAATTATTTTCTAAATATATCGAATTTGCTATTCTTTTTCTCCACCATCATAATATTTTCCACCTGGAAGCAAATCTTCCTCATGTCTGGTGACAATCTTATTGGGTTTATCAAAATTTTTTATATACTTTTTCTCACATTCAGTCATTTGTGGTGGACCTAATTCTTCTGCTGAAGCACACCCAAAAAATATATCTCCTTTTTCTATAGTTCCTAATTCTGTATTTCTATTGAAGGTAAATGGAACTTTTATTATATAACTTTCATCTGATTTATCTCCTGCTTTTTTCAATTCATCCTCTATATTTACTGTTTTCACTTGGTATTCTCCTTTGACCATTGCTATTACATTAAGGAGATCTACATCTGTTTGATCATAAATTGGCGTGATGACAGTGATTTTTAGGTTACTAAAATCTTGGTTCTCTTTTTGACCTAATTGGCCTAATTCAAGAGTCTTTTGAAATTTGTTCATAGTATTAAATAACCGTCCTTTGCTCACATCCTTACCTTCTACTGTTTGTCCTTCATCACAATCATATGTGATTGCATTTGTATTATTATTATTATTATTATTATTATTATTTGATAGTTTTGATTGTCCATTGCTTAGAACATATGCACAGACAAAATATTCATCATTTTCAATTGAAGAAATTTCATTAGTTTTATTAAATTTCATATTTGCAGTCAAAAATTTACCTGTTATTTGATTTTTTTCTTTTTGAGGATCAAGGTATTTAATCCCTGTTTCTCCATTAACATATGCCACAATCTTTATTTTATCCCCATTTTTTAATGGCATATTGTTTAAATTCATTTGTATATTCAAATTCAACAAATCTTTTTTATCATTATCACTTCTCTTTTCCGTTGAAGCAAATACAGAAAATAAATAATTAAGAGATAATAATAGCAATATAATAGAAAAAATAGACAAAATCTGTGCATTTACAAAACCAGATCTATTTATACTAACTTTCATTGCTGAAATGATTTATAGATTTTTTGATATTTAAAGAATACTGGATTATCATCTACATTCGTTCTTTCTCAATTAGCCTCTAAACAACGTGGTAAAGTTATTCTTCATTTCATAGGGGCACAAGGAGCACATCACATAGTTAGTGTAGATGGAGTAGGAAAATTTGAACTTATGAGGGGAGAAATTAATACTGTTCCATTTGTAGCAAATAATCCTGGAATAATAAATTACTTATGTTATGTACATTTATCTACCAAGGTTGGTCAAAAAGTATTGGTGCTACCTAACGAGAATGTATAAAGACGATTGGAAGAAAAAGTAACAATAATTGATAGTTGTTATGTATGGATACTTATTTTTCTTTTTTATATTTTTATTATTTAAAATTTTAATATTTCAGAAT
This sequence comes from Nitrososphaeraceae archaeon, assembly GCA_025924135.1. Lineage (GTDB taxonomy): Archaea > Thermoproteota > Nitrososphaeria > Nitrososphaerales > Nitrososphaeraceae > TH1177. The sequence continues at coordinate 2,398 of JAICEO010000064.1, forward strand.
TCAAATTGATTATGCAGATTATAAATATCAATTTCTTTAATTTTAATAAATATATTAAAAACCAAACAGTATATTTGCGAGTATGATCTTTTATGATTTGCATGCTTATATTCAGAAACTATTCCATGCTCATTGTAACAGTATATTTACTCATCTTATCGTTCTTATCATTCTCAATATCAGGAGATATTAACGCTTATGGCATTTCACATGATAAAAAACTAGCCGAAAAATTTCCTAGTTTTTCTGATCCTGTGGAATCAGATCAAAAACTGACTGGAAAAATAAATAAAAACCTGTCACTACCTGAAAATTCAAAAATCAAAGATGGAGAATCTAAGGATGGATTAATAAAACCATTACCAAGTGAATTGACTGTAGTTACACAAGTAAACAATGAAGGAGGTGGTAAAAAGAACCCATCTGATTTTACAATACAAGTAGACGGTAATAATCCTAATCCATCATCATTTCCTGGGAATTCTGATGGTACAATAGTAAAGCTAGATCAAGGAAAATACAGTGTCAGTGAAAGTGGACCATCTGATTATACTGTCAGTAAATCAGGTTCATGTTCTGGAACAATAAACCCTGGACAAACAAAGACCTGTACTATTACTAATACGTACAATTCACCTGTACTTACAGGTACATTAAAAGTTGTAAAAAAAATCGTTAATGATGGAGGAGGATCTAAGAAACCGTCTGATTTTACTATTACAGTAAATGGTAAAGATCCTCAGCCAACATCTTTTCCTGGAAGTTCAGCCGGTGTGAATGTGAATTTGAAAAAAGGGAGTTATTCTGTTACGGAGGTAAGCCCTTCAGATTATAATGCAGACTATTCTAGCGGTTGTCTTGGTACAATCAACCCAGGAGACAAAATTACATGTACTATTACAAATGTTTATCAACCTGAAGATCAATCTGCACAATTGATAGTCATAAAAGATGTAGTGAATAACTACAACAATGATGACTCTGCTACAACAAAATTAAAACCCACTGCATTTACCATCAAAGTAAGTGGGAACGATCCATCACCCAAATCTTTTCCTGGAAGATCGGGAAGTGGTATCACAGTTACATTGGATCCTGGTAGCTACAGTGTGACAGAAAAAGGTCCACTAGGATACTCAACAAATTATTCAAATGATTGTGAAGGAACAATAAAATCAGGTCAAACAAAAGTTTGTATTATAACAAATGAAGTTAATCCACCTCAACCTGTCATTCCTCCACAATCACAACTCTCTGTCATAGGTACAATATCAGGTTTTACCTCACCTTATGGAATGGCATTTGAACCAGATAACATTTTACTTTATGTCACCAATTCAGGGATACCTAATAAAATGAGCTCAATTTCAGTGATAAATACTACAACTGATAATTTTGATGCAATTATACCTATAGGTAATAATCCTACGTCAATTATTTACAATTCTGCTAACGACTTAATTTATGCAACAAATTCTAATTCAGGAATAATATCAATAATTAATACTACAACTAATTTAATAACTGATACAATTAGTATTGGTAATTTCCTGGGAACAGGTCTTTCAGGAATAGAAGTAAATCCAATTAACAATACAATATATGTAACCAATAGCGGATTAAATATAATATCGCTAATAAATGGCACTTCCAATACTGTAATGGGTAATATAAGTCAAACGATAGGAAAATTTTTTAGCCCTGATGGAATTGCATATAATTATGATAATGGCAATCTATATGTTACTAACAGGGGATCAGATACTGTTTCAGTAATTAACAGTACAACAAAAACCTTGGTGAAAATAATATCTACTGGTGAGATAGCTCCTTCTTCTATAATTTATAATCCAGTGAACAATTATTTATATGTCGCAAATACTGGTTCAAATACAGTATCCGTTATAAATGGTACCACAAATGATGTTGCTAAAACTATTTCAACTGATGCTAGACCAATCGGGCTAACATATAACGAATATGGCGGTAACATTTATGTTACAAATTCAATAAATGGGACAGTTTCAGTTATTGATGGACTTCTTAATACAGTAATTGATACTATTAATGTATCTGGTATTGATAATAATCTTACTGGAATAGCATTCAATTCTAACAATGAAAACATTTATGTAGCCAACACTAACACAGGAAGTATTTCTATCCTAGGTTAGATCTTGTAATCAAACTAACACAAACTTTTGTAAGCTGAAGTGATATCTTATACTATATGGAGCCAGTGGAATGTGAAACAGATTTGCACTATTTTTTCTGTTATATGAGAGTATTATTGACACAAATAATTATTTTAATCATTCCAAACAAATAGGAAATAGAGTCATTAATAAATATAAAAACAGGAGACATTTCTGGCAATGGGACACATTTAGAAATTAAGATTTTTTTGATGAAACATTAAACACCTTGATATATACCTTAACTAATAATATAAGGTAGAGTTTGCCTGAAAGATTTTTCATCAATACTCTAATGGATTCTGATAATTATAAAATAATTATTTATTAATAATTTCTGATATTTATAAATATTTAAAATAATAAAAATTGCTATAAAAAATACAGAAAAAAATTTATCTATCTTTTTTATCTGAAGAACCTTCTTCAATAGATGTAACTTCTTTATCTGTATGATCTTCTTCATTAGTGTTTGGTTCCATAGTAAGAAATTGTTGCATCACTTGAGGATTTGCCACTGCAGCTTTGAATATTTGATTCTCTGCTTTTAATATAGTCACTTGAATTCCAGTAAGAGTATTCAATGCTTTATCAATGTCTTCTCTAGCTATGGCATTGATAGCTTTATGTATATTATTTAGAAATTTTGTGGGCATAGGTTCTACTTGTAAGAATTGTGATTCAATATCTCGAACACCTGTTAGTGCTTCTTTGAGATTACCCTCAACTATTGCTAAATTTACTTTCATCAAAGCCTCCTTTAAATCAAAGATATTTACTTTCATTAATGCCTGAGTGGTGATATTCATGCTTTGATTTTGTTGTAGTGCTATTGGGTTGGTTGAATTGGTCTGAGCTTGTACGTTTTCTAGCAAGGAAGGGATAGATAGAAGAGCAACTGGAATTATCAAATAAAAAACAATATTTTGATATTTCATTAAAATGATATAATTGGAGAATGTTTATATGAGTTATGAATAAAATTATTTATAAATTGTATTTCTAGAATATTACTAGATAAATTATAAAACCAAGTCTATTTGTAAATTAAAATATTTGAAAAAATTAAAATAATAAGGGTATCTCCTAGTATAAAAGTAGGAGAGATCTTTGTATAAGTATATAGAACAAAATAGATCTTTATATTTCCATTAGATTGCTTGTTATCCATTTTGATCATATATTAGTCTAGATTCTGGAAAGTTAAAGTTTAAATTTTATTAATGTATAATAATATAAAACATAACAAAAACTTTAACTTGTATCTCCTTTCCAATCTCCTATAATCCGAGGACTATTTACATTTTGAAAAAGTTAAAATCAATGAACAAAAGTTTAATTAACAATAACAACAATAAAAATGAGAAATATATTTATGACAAAAACATGATATAGATTTGACTACAAATGTTTTGTAATTATTAAGATCAAAAATAAGATAAGATTATTTGAGAATTATTTATTTTTGTTTTCTAGTTTTAGGGCTCTGCTGGATAGCCTGCTAATAACCGCTCCATCGGGAGCCCTGTAAATTCTGTTTGGTTGGTTGCTGCTAACATGTTAATTACTCCTTGCTTTTGCTGTTCACTGTATTTTGGTTCTATTATTCCAACGTTTTGGGCATATTCATAATATGCAGAAACCATCTTTTCGAGGATATCTGGGTATTCTTTTGACAAATCGATTGCTTCTCGAATATCTTTTTTTAAGTTAAATAGCTTCCATTGTCCATCTCCAAGTGGAAATATGTTATAACGTGCTTTCCAGTCTCCCATGAAGACAGCACGGTTACCAAACATCTCTGCAGATATTATTTCATCATCTAAATGTATCTTTTCACCTTTATCTTCTAGGAGCGGTTTTATGGATTTTCCCATCATTGGACTGATTTGTTTTCCATTATATTCTGACCCAGGATGGTTAGTATTTGCATATTCTAGAAATGTAGGAGACATATCGCTGACATGAACAAATTCCTTTACAATATCTAGTTCGGGTGTATTTGTTGCATGCGGCTCCTTTATTACAAATGGTGATTTTAGACCTCCATTGAACATAGTTGATTTAACTCCTGAGTGTGGAGTGTTTGACATGACAGCGCCCTGCCATCCATAACCCCAATAGGAATCTTTACCTCCTATGGCGTCAAAGGCTTCACTGAAACCAGCTGCTTTAAATTTCTCTAATTCTTCATCATTTGCACCCTCTAAAGCTGCAATTACAACAGGAGAATCAGATGGTTCACTACCTCCATTGTCCGAAGTAAACATTATTAGTGTATTTTCATATTCATTTGTATCTTTAAGGAATTGAATCAGCTTCCCTACATTGTAGTCCATGTCTTCAATCATGCCTGCATGTGCTGCAAATATCTGTGATCTTTGTTTTTGTTCGTCTTCAGATAATGTATTCCAATCTGGAAAAGTCGGATAGCTTTTTGGTAATGTCATATTTGTAGGCCATATCCCCAGTTCTTTTTGTTTCTCGAATCTTTGTTCTCTTATTTTATCCCATCCAGCGTTATAAACTCCATGATATTTTTGTATGTATTCCTGTGGAGCTTGGAATGGTGTATGTGCTACCTGATATGCAAGATAACCAAAAAATGGTTTGTTATTCTCTTGTGATTTCTTGATAAAATCGATCATTTTATATGTATAAAATTCATTTGAAAACTGAGTACTATTTGGTTTTTCAACTATTTTTCCGTTATCTATGAAAGTAGTAACTCCCCCAGGATAGTACGGTCCATATGTAAAATGATTGGCTCCAGATTCAAGTAAGGTAAAACTCTGATCAAATCCTCTATCTGCTGGTCCAGTACCTTCATGATATCCTTTTCCTGAAAGGTGCCATTTACCAGACATAAGTGTATCATAGCCTGCATCTCGCAATAGCTCTGCAACGGTGACGACCCTATCAGTAATAAAAGTCTCATAGCCTGTTTTATTAACCTGATTGGGAGCAATGTTTTCAAACATAGTACCAATACCAGCTATATGATTATCAACACCAGTAAGAAATGTACTTCTTGCTGGAGAACATACTGGATGTGTATAATAATTGGTCAAGATTTTTCCTTCCTTTGCCAATTGATCTAAAATAGGAGTAGAAATCTCACTGCCAAATACTCCAAGATCAGAAAAACCAAAATCATCTCCCATTATTACCAATATATTTGGTTTGTTATCTTCAATGTTGTTATTCTCACTCTGTCCAAAAACATTACCTGATATCATATAAACGGACGATACGAGAAAGATTACTAAAATAAATACAACATAAGAAAAGATAGATTTTCTCATATAAATGTCCCAAACAAAGGATATTATATAAACTTTTTTAAAAACTCAATTTTCTATATTTTTTCTATAGAGATTTATATACATTAACTAAGAATGAATTTCCTCAAAAAAAGTAGAGAAAAAGATTTGAAAAGATTTTTTTGTTACTTACCTATACATATACCACTTGGATTAGCAGTCATACAATTGTTTTGGTCAAATGTATTGGCATTGGTATTTACTGGTAATCCATTCGCGTTATTGATGTCAACTGTATTCAAAAGGACATTGTTAAAGTTAATATTGTTATTGTTACTTTGACTATCTACATAAAGACCATTTCCGGATTCAGTAATAGAGTTCAAAGTAAGTATACTATTATCCGAATTGACTAATGTTATTCCTGCCAATTTATTTTGGAAAAGTATGTTATCTTGAATAGTGGCCTGTTGTGTTGAGTGTCCTGCAAAACCGATTTCGTTATTCATAAGTATGGACAAATGTGCATTTACTATACTAGCACCAGTACTGAATGCTCCTATTTGGTTATTTTTGGAAATAATATTGCTTAATTCAACATTTTGAGAACCAGTCATTAAAATACCTGCTTGAAATCCTTGAAGAGTACCATCTTGAACTACTACATTGTTCATGTTAGGAATCATGACTCCTACTTTACTAGAAGTTTTTTCTTGACTATCTACATCTGGACCAGAAATTGTATGTCCATTAAGATCTATGACAATATCACTTGCACCAACTATAAGACCATCACTATCTGCACAGTTTAAGTTCGAAGTTAATACAACATTTTGTGTTATAACTTGACCGCATGATGGACTTATGGCTAATGGTTGTGATGATGGTTGTTGTTGTGTTTGTAGTGGTGATATTGTGGGTGCTGCTGGTTGGGTTTGAGCGCTTATGTCTATAGGTTGCATTGTTATTGTTGTAACGCTTGAAACTGCAATTAATGTCGCTAGGATATATATCATAAGTGTTTTACTCATTACATATTATTTAAAAATAAAATATTTATGCTGATCTAATAATTTTATTTATCAATTATACTGTAACTATGAAGGTAATCACTTTAAATAACCTTAAATTAATGGCATATTTTATTTTTAAAAATACATTACTCATTGAAAAGGATTTCAATTTCAATTTGTTGCATAATAAAAAATTCATCTAGTAATACTGTTATTACTATCATTCTCTATAATAACAATTAATAATAACAATGAAAGAACACATTAGGCATATAATGGCATAAATGCCTATCTAAAATTGATATCATTATAGAGAATTGATAGTAGTTCATGTAATAATAATACAGACTACTGATAAATAAAGATTCTTTAACAATGAGAATAAGAATCAAATTTATTGATTTCTCTTGAAAGATTGATTAATTGTTCTAATTAGTTATTAAATCTTCCATCACTTTGTTATGATCATCTTATCTTTTAACTTTTTTGTTAAGATTCTAATATTTGTTTTCTTTTATTAATGTTATAAAAAAAAGGATCTTATAAAATTACTAAATGTTATTATAACTGGTAAATTATTATTTTTGATGATGTTCTGAATAACCTTCATTTCTCATAATTTAGAAATTCATTTATTGTTTTTATTCCTTGTAATTAGGAATATGAAGCTTTCCTATTGTTGTAGGTAGTTTCAATGGCATTAATACTTCTTTTTTCTCATAGTCATTTTCACAAGATATATTATCAAATTCAAAGTATATGAACCCACTTTTAGAATAGGCCCATTGGTTTCCAGTATGATATTTATTCTAAAAATGGACTCATATTAAATGAAAAGGAAATAATTAAATTTTTATTAAATTTAAATGAAATGACATTGGATAGATAAAACAGGAGCAAAGATAGATAGATAATAGATACGTGATGACAATTTCTTATTCCGGCTTCTTTATAAAAAAATCAACATTTTATTTAGAAATTAGAGATAAAATTGTTTATGATTAATGAAAAAGCCTAATTCTTATTCTAATTAGACGAGCAATATGAAGTAGAAGAATAGATTACTTTTTTTTCACGTCAAAAAATATTTTATTTTTAATCTACCATTACTACTTTTTGTTTGTTAATTTCATCAAAATTTGGTGAATATAGACTACAACAGCCATGTTGTGCAATTACATCTGAAACCTTACCAAACAAGTCGGGTCCTTTGTCATCTACTATCATACATTTTCCTCCACTCATGTCTATCCAATAAATACAATTATAACAAAAAAATCCTTTTTGAAAATTCGAATTCTTAAACTCATCACGTTCAATATAGCCTGCTTTTAGTTTACTTTGTTTTTGAAATTTTCCTAGGTTATCCATAGTATCTGATGCTTTTTCTGTAACATCTCCCACAGTGTCTTTTGCTTTGTCAATTATATCTCCCACAGTGTCTTTTGCTTTGTCAATAAAACTTTTATCAGACATTTCTATAATCACTTTATCTCCTTTTCATTTGGAACCCATAAAGAACATACAGCATATGGAAGTATTTTGCCAGATATATTACCACCTAAATCTTGACCTTCATCAGTGACAATCATACAATGTTCAGGTTTTATAAAATAGTCACAGTTATAACAGAAATAGCCTTTATGAGTATCTGTATCTTTAAACTCCTCAATTTCCATATAGCCAGAAGTTACTTTTGTTAATTTAGTATGTCGGGTAGCCTCTTCAGGAATCTTTTGTGTTGATGAAAAATTTGAAGACATATATGTAATATGTAAGGTAATTATACTTAATATTGCTTTATCCTCGTTTGAATCTCACTATGCATTACATTCCCAATTTGGATCTTGTCTGCAAAATAATTACATCTGTCCTCAATTGTCTGTTCAAATTTTAAATTCAAATAGTTAAAGAAAATCATTGTTCTCCTAAGATAATACTCTCTAGTTATTTGGGATCTAACTGCATATATAAATAATTAATATGCGTTGGATTCAACTTCTTGTAACGTATTCATTTTTTCTTTCTCCTTATTTTTACCGTGAATGCTATTTGAGAACTAATCACAATGGAACCAGTGGGATTTGAACCATTCTTAAAGTGGGATCATATGATTATCTATAATAATTGTACAATCACTAAAGACAAGTAATTTTAAACCAAATATATTATCAATAATAACGAAATGTAAGATCCAATCTATCAGAATTATATAGTATAAAAAATATACTTTACAAAATATTATACACTATTATGACAAATGTGGGAAAATCTTTGTTATTTCTTTTTTAACATTTCTTGGCATATTTGGATCTTCAATTATCTTGTGAAGATCTTTTCTATCAATAGATAGTCCTTTCTCGCTAATTTTATAAAACCATTTGATATCGATCGGACTTATTATTACAGTTGATTTATTGCATCCTCTCATTCCACATGCATTCAGGTCATCCTTGCTAAAACTTATATGACCTCCTTGACATTCATAAATCATTTACTAGATTTACAACACTGCTATTATAAAAAAGATCAAATTAACTTAGGTCTCTTCTGCATCCTTATATTTTATTATTAAATAAATATAATATATTATTAGTATGAATCATTCAGTTATCATTCCAGAATTTATACGATATGAAAAAATACGAAGTTTTATTCCAGAGGTCGTTAAAATACAAAAGGGAGATAACGTTAAATGGATAAATGTAAGTAAAGATTTTCATAATTTATATTTTTTTGGACTGTTAAATGATCTTTCAAAAGTTGAAATCATAGAACAACTACAAATAGGTTCAGGAGAATCTAAGGAATTGACATTTAATTATGACTATTCACAAATTGACTATATTTGCAAAGAACATACTACTATGAATGATATAAAAGAACATAACTGTATATCTATATTTGTTCAAAAGTATAGTGATATGAGCAATACTGAAAAACTAATATTTCTTAGTAAAAGATTCAATATTCCACATCAGTATTTGTTAAGTCAATTAGATGGAGGAGAATAAAAAATTGGAGGTTAGATTAGACGATGTCAAATGAAAAAATATTAGACGTAGATGATACTTATGACAAAGAAAAACTTGGTTTATTTTTTGATCCATATATATTTAATGAACTAAAATCATTTCGTTCCTATGGAATTGAAGTCAATAGACTGATCATTGTATTTTGGGATATTAGCAATTTTTCAGACCTAACTAATGAGCTTGCCATAGGGAGAAGAAAGGAAGAACTTTTACTTTTTTTAAAAGAATACTATTATGCGGCATCCCAAATAATCAGCAACAATAATGGAATTTTGGACAAATTTATAGGTGATGGAATTTTTGCTTACTTTGGGATTAAAGATATAAAATTTGATGACGTTCCTAATAGAACAATTCTGGCTGCCATTGAATTAAGGAAAATATTTGAAGATATAAAAAATAGGCATCTTGGACTATGGAATAATTATTTTGGTTTTAAACCATATACTAATATTGATTTAAAATGCGCTATTCATGTAGGAGATGTTATTTTTGGTTATTGGAGTTCCCCTTCAAGAGTACAGATTACAGCAATGGGAAAGAATGTTAACTTTTGTAGTAGACTTGAGGGTTATGCGAATAAAAACCAAATCATTATTTCAGAGGAAGTTAATAAGTTAGTTATGGATAAATTTGATACTAATAAATTATATATTCCAAAAAGTGAAAGGATGAAATCATTCAAACATATTGATCATGTATATGAAATAATACGACCTAAATTTTGACAATTTCTTGTTTTGCTTAATAAAGTTACAATTTTAATAAATGTGTAATGTAAAATTTTCATCCTCACGAATCTTAAAATATCTTGAATTTGAAATGATTTAAAGATTGGAATTGGATTTGTTGATCATTACCGTAAACGAATGAATGAAATGGAAACCCTTCAGAAAAATATTTACAGACAATTAAATCTGGAACTTAGTAAGAAGCCAGAAGAACAGAA
>JAICEO010000065.1 GCA_025924135.1 Nitrososphaeraceae archaeon
ATCCACTCCATTTTTTTATTTTTTATCCTAATAACAGTTACTTATTATAATTTTTATTATTAATCTTAATTTCAAAACATGTCATGAGAATTTAAGAAATTAATAAATCTATTACTCTAGCGATATTACCAAGTATAAACTTAACAAATTAGTCTGAGTTCGAATCAAGTCATGCCAAAACAAGCAATTTGAAAGACACATCGTCTATTTCTTCCGATGGATCCTTCCTATCTCTATACTTGATGAAAGGTCTTGATTCTTCTATTCTCTCTTGCATAGCGTTTATGACTCTGGATTTACAGTGGTCGCACATATCGTGATCTGTCTCTATGACCTCCATCTCAAGGTCTACTGAACCAGTACAGGTAAATATTTTCATACTATTCTTATAGTAGATTTCTTACTAATTAATCATTTCATAGAAGAATGTCCACAATGTCATGTTCAATACGACAACTTGAAAAATTTTTGTCTTAATTGTGTTCCTTCAAGTAAATTACAACCAATCGAAATAGATATACCCAAAAAATAAAATTTCTCGTAAATTTATTGTTAAGTCATAAAGTTGGGTTAGTATTGTAAACAATATTGTGACCTTTAGGCCCATTATTGTCTTGGGATGAAATAAGATTGCTTACGTGAATAAAATCCCCCAGATAATGTGCTCAGAAAAGAAAAAACAAAAAATAGAATTGGGAGAAATAAATCTATTATGCCCTTAAAACTATAAACAAACATTATAAAAAATAGATAAATAGAAAATGTAGAATAGCTTTTAGTAAAACAATATTACAAATTTATGCATTCTACTGGTGCATCTGAAAGGCGTCAGAACAATAATGTAAAAGTACTATCATTATGTTAATTATTTAGGTAAATACATTTTTTTAACTTTCATCAAAAGTTGTGATTCAATCATTTCTTTTCTTGAGACAAAGAAAAAAGCCAAGGATGAAGACCCTGATGGAAAATGATCTGACATGGAATCATTACTTTCACATAATTAAGCATTTCTTTAGAGGGTATGGTATTATAATTGTGTTTTTAACCCATTATTACAAACAAATCTAGGAAACAAATATAACAATAATTTTATGCAAATGAAAATCAAGATAATTGGAAAGCTCCCGAATTTGTCAAATATTTAAAGGAAAAAAAGACAAAAACGAATGAGTCCATATGTAGAAAACAAACTAGGGCCAAAAGAAGAATTACTATCAATAATAAAATATGAATTCTTTAACCGAAATAAACCAATATTGTCGCTAATGTGGTGATTTAAATGCTAGATCTCATGAAATAACTTTGCTCAAAATCAAACATATTCGTCTGAATGATGAATACGGTGAAGTAGAAACCCTCATAAAGCTAAAACTAGAATTGGTCCGATATTATTAGAGAGGGATATACATAAATTGGAATTTCGCATGCGGTTTTTGGTTAATAACAATAAGAACTACAATAAGTTAAGCATATATCAAAATAGAAAAATCAATTTCAATTTGGGGAACTAAGTGTAAACAAAGAAAATAGGCAATTTTCTGAATATGTTGAATTCAACTTTCGCATAAAGTGTTTCTCTTCCTTATCTAAAAGATCAGGAAGGCTAAATCCTTGCAATACATGAGATTATAGGTTTCATTGGTTTATTTTTATTTTCTTCTTCTAAATTTGTTGGACCTAAAATCGAATTGTTCATAAGAGTAGTTACTTACGATAATAAGTAAGGGACTGTAAATAAGTATTTCTGATAATACAGAAATTACTGATTTATGGTATTATTTATGAACAGATAAATGTAAATACTACTAGTAAGTAAACAACAAACGTCTTGGAATCCAACAACAACAATAACACCAATTACAAAACTACTTTAAGAATTCCTACGGATGCTATCAAGCAACTCAAACATATAGCCATAGACGAAAATAAGACTCTGACGCAAGTAATACAAGAAGCACTTGATGAATACTTGGCCAATAAAGAAGAAAGAGAAGGAGAAGAGTTATGAAAATAGATTTGTAAATACTCAACAAATTTGAGTAGATCAAGATAGAACACATAAAAGATTAATATATAATTTAATCAGGTTTTAACTAGGTTAAAATGCCAGATTGTGAAGTGTGTGGTACTTTTACATCTAAATCTTATAATGTGGATTTAATAATAACATCTAATTTTGATAGAGAAGAAAAACCTTTTGAAAGAGATAGTGTTGTTTGTTCAGACTGTAGAAATAAAATAGTTAATGTATTTCCGAAAGTAGAAGATGAATTTTTTTGATAAGCGTAATAAAATAAATCTAAATGATTTATCCCTCTTTTTCAAGATGGGTATCAATGGCTCCTATAATACCCATGTTTCGTGACACAGATTGAAGTTTTAACTCAAGTAAAGTTGTATAAAACAGTGAATGCAAGAATGTATTCAATTCCCTCTCTCAATGCTCATGGAATCAGATTTTTCTTAATATCTATTTATATAGGTAAAACCCATTTCTATATAATGAAATGAAAAATATATAGTCAATAGGTTTTTCTTAATATGATTTAACGATGAAAAAGTACTCCTATTGTCTTCTACTAAAAAAGAAAATACACTCCAAGAAAATACCAATCAATTTAAGGAAATACAGATAGATATGTAGAACAACAGAGACAACAATTCAAGGATACAACCATCTAATGTATCAAACACTAGCCAAAAAATTGATGAAAATGTAAATAAATTTCAAGACGATAATAGAAGAATTTTTAAAAAGAATGCAGACACTGTGAGAAAAAATCAAGAACAGATTAACAAAACAATACAAGAAGTATCAACCAATACTATGGAGTTCCAAAAGAATGTATTGGATACATATCAATCAACATATTCGCAATTTTGGGATAACATCAATAATAATAACTCATACTGGAGAAATTTCAATAAACCAGAAAGATATTCTGTAACATACAAGACATTAAACAAAAATATCCAAGATTATACAATCAATGCTACAAATTCAATTAATGAACTCTTTATAGGTGGAATTGAGAATTTTAATAAATCAATAGAACTTACACAAAGATATTACAATGATATCGTGCAAAATAATGTCAAGTATATACAAAAAATAGAAAGATCATACATTCGACAATAAAAAATAACTTTTTTTGAATCTTATAATATTATTTTTTCTGTTCTATTATTGTCACAACTTTTAATTAAATACTCTCTAATCATCGATAATCTTTTGATAGATTGATAGAGGTTCTTTGTCCTGTAGAATATTTGATACTTTGATTTATCATTATCTCTTTCTCCTTCTGTTTTTCTTTATTTATATACATTTAATTCAAATTTGTCATTTTTTAATACATTAAAGAAAATTTTCTTATTGGTGATTTTTCAAAACAACTTTCCTTATTGCAATTTCTGTGTTTTTAAGAGTATATTCTTTTTTTGTTTCTCTTATTACAGAGTCTACATATTTTCCTATCTGCTTTTCATCCAATACAAATTTTGCTTCTTTGTACCTTTCCCAGTATTATTATTTGTCATACTTTTCTTAACTATACTTCATTTTTTCCTCATGTTCATCATCATCACAACAGGTAATTTCTTTCTTCATCAAAACTTCTCCATTTCCTGGGTCTACAAAGAGTTTATATTTTTTCATATCTTCATCTTCTATCTTAATTTTATATGCTAGATATCCATGGAGAAAAGTTAACTCTGCTTCCTTGACAGTTGAATTTAATCCAACAGTGACTAGGGATGTTTTTATTGCATCTATCATGCTAACATTTACTTTTGATTTGAATGCTTCACCGATAGTGGAATCTACCTTTATTGTTCCAGTCCAGTTTACCGCAGGTTCAGATTGATTAGAAATTGTCATTATTCCAATACTCTTATCCTCTTCCATAAGGGGTGGGTTTTCCTTTTCTGGATCTACCTGAGCAAATACACTATCAAGACTATTATTGGTTTTATTGTTAATGTTATTGTTATTGGTAATACCTATTAGGCCTATTACAAGAAGAGCAATTAAGAATGTTGATGTAGTTGTTGTTAAGATTGTCTTCATCAAAAACGGTTGGTTATCTTAATTTATAACAGTTGAAGAGTTCCAATAGAGTTAATCGTTTGCTTGCTATGATAATAATTAATTAAAATAATATCCTTAACTTCAAAACCTATAATGAATTTTAAGGAATCTATAAATTGCCTTTTTATTAATTTTGTTATTCTCTTATAGGCAAATCACCAAATAAGACCTAGTCATGGTAATTATAGTCAAGATCATCTGTCGATCTATAAACCTTGATTAAGTTCAGGCTATGGCAATATTATAATAATCACGATATAAATCCATAATTATATCCACAATTAACTCTGTTCCCTCATTTTTAAATAAATTGTCAAAAAACATTTACTTTAACCGGAAATTGAATTGCCAAGGCCATTGTAATAGATTTGAGAGTAAAAAAGGAGGAAAATACTCTTTATATGCTCAAAATTTTAAACGATGTAGTGAATGTGATATTTATATTAGATATGATGGAAATAGATGTCCATGTTGTAAGTATCCACTAAGAAATAAAAGAAGATCAACTACAAACTAACTCTCCTTAGATTAATTATCTCTATTTTAAAGGGTTATAGTCAATATTTTACTAGTAAAATAGTGCCCCTTCATCTCGGGATGTAACTTTTTTTTATGTATCTATATAATCCTATGACAATTAGTTTGTCTTCCATCATAATAAATTATTATTACCAGTTTGTATATTTTGAATATATTATGTAAAATATATTATACTAAATTGTTGATCCAATATTCTTTAGCCTTTGTTTGTATCTTCGAACATGATTATAAATTATAATTGGATATTTCGGATGAGATCCATTTATTTTATCATAGCATTCTATTTCTCCTTTACATTCTATTTCATTTGAAATATTATTCCACCAATATGCATCTTCGTAGTCATTATGATGCATAAGTATCATTAGGTTGCATAGTCTTAAATCTACTTGTCATAAAACATGTATATGATTAGTATTTTTTGTTGAGTATTTAGAACTATATAATAGAATATTGTTGTTGAATAATAATATCAATCAACTAAGCCTATAACAAGTTTTTCATAAGAAATTTATAAATATCCTTTCTGTCAATATGTATTGCTTCAAAAGACAAATAACCAAATCAAGTCGGTTGTAATAGTAGGGATCATCTATAAACCTCGATTGAGTTCAATCTATGACACTTAATTTATCTTTAAGTATTATATACAATATTTAATACTACGAATATAATGCAGACTACTATAATACCCTTTTACAATTATTTTAGCCGTTATTTTAGCCGTTGTGTCTATTTTTTAGTATTATTTTTTATATCATACCAGTTAAGAAATAGTTTAATTACCGATCAAAAGCGTCTTCATTTACAAAAAAATTATTAAGACTTTATTACTATGGTGTCTTTATTCTTGTACAAATGTAATTCAACTTTAGTTTTTTCATCTATAAATAAAAATTTCAATATTGTATTATTATTCATGTCTGCAATTTCTCTCTTTATTTTTTGTAGACACTCCATATCTGCATTGGTCAAACAAATTTATACTTTACTATTTATTTCTTTGAACTTTTTATATATTGATGGTTACTTCAATTTTAGTATTTTAGAATCAAGTATAACTAAATGGACCTTATCTTTGCTAAAAGAATCTAACGCTTCAATAGAATTAGTATAGAAATATACATTATATCCCTCCTTTTCAAAGAAGAATTTAATTAAATTATTAGTATTATTGCTATCATCTTTTAACATTATTTTATTATCTCGGAAATACATTATCTATGAGAAAACAGATAACACCATTGTCTATATAACTTATATATGTGCCAAAACATCAAGTATGATTAGTAGCAACATTTACCACTTCTAATTAAAAGTTTATCTTGAGTAGAATTCTTAAATATTTTCTAATTATAAAAATTAACCATATGAAGGTATGGTATTAATAAGTGTTAAATTTACAAGCATTATATTCTAATGGTTTAAGGAACCTGTAAGATAGACAAATAAATTTTCTATTGGAATCCTATGATTGTGAATTTGTATTTATTACTCTCAAAGAAAGAATTAGAAGAAAACACAGGATAAATGTAAAAAATTTTAAATAATTTCATTTTGTGTTAATAGCTTACAGTGAAAATAATCCAATCTTTACAGTAATAATATCAATATAACTTGCTCATTTTACTTAGTTTAACTTATTTTTTGTAAAAGTATTATAAGAGATAATGTAGATTTATACATATTAATGAAGGCCAAAAATGCTCTAAGTGGATCAACATTAGGTATTTTACATTATATTAAACAAAGAAAAGTTGTAATAATTATTGGAGCAGTGCTCTTAATACTAGGCTTTATTGGAGCTGTAACAATAGGAACAATTGTGATAAACGATACTGTTAATAACAATTTGACACAAAAAGGGTTTCCTAAGACAGAATTTTTAGGAATTTCTGCATTTTCCTATGAATATGCATCTGTATTTACAGCAATTTTAGGGATTTTTATACTTTCTGGTGGACTCTTTGGAATGGATTCAAAGAAAAAAAGTCCCGCTGACTTAACTTAAATAGTAAATACATTCAATCAACATTATAGAGAAATAAAGATTTTTTCATCGATTCATTTTTATCATCAAGACATTGTTAATTTATTAATTGTGTCTCTGACTTTTCCCTTTGGCTTATCCTCTCTCCTTATTTCAAAATAGGCTTCTTATTTCTCTTTTTTTCTAACTAAATCCTTAGTATTTTTTCCCTGTAATGATCCTTTTAGATCGTTTGATCGTATATTTCCCTCAGCTAAATACCCATAACTTCTCCTGAAGGAGAGTCTCATTTATAGAAGTCAGCAACTATATCTCCTTTTTCGTTAGGTTACTTGTATAAATATCAACATCTTTTATCTTATCTGTATCTGTAACTTTAACAGGGTACTTTAGCTCATCCTTTTTCACCGTCATTATTTTTAGCATTAGATTGAAATGTTGCCAAAAGTACTATCCAATGTATCTACTTTGGGTATTTCGTCTTTTCCTGCAAGTATTGCTGCATAATTTCCTGATTTTTATTATCGCTGGTTGGAAGATTCAATGTAGTTAAAGATCAATTAATATTTCTTAAACTAGTTTCATCATTTTTCTAATTTAATTTGGGAAGAATAAAAGGTATTAATTGACCTATAATAAAATTTTAAACTGATTCCAAGCTCCAATTTGAATTCAGGAAAGCCCTCATGTATTTGGAAGAGCAATCGTATATAACAAAAGAATTTATCCTTGTCTAATAAATAATGTAGGATTGATCAATTATTTCCAATTAATAAACAATAATTATTTTCAATTATATTAGTTCGAATTTTTAAATAATATGTAAACATTAAGCTTTTGATAAGAACTAATGTCTACTAATACTAATGCTACTAAAAATAGTAATGTAAATTCGAGAAATTCTTCCGAGCCATTTAGTTTTAAATATGTTGAATCCGGAGGATTGGCAAACGACTATCTAGTTATTTCTTTTGATTCAGAATCTAATAACCTGAAAGTATCCACAGATATTAGTGGTGCAAATTTATCTCAAAAACCTATAGAAGACTCTGAAGAAAATGCATTAAAAGATACCATTAGAAAAAATAATTTTTTTAATTCAGAATCTACTTACGTTACTGAAAACGAAGACGAAGATAATGCTGCGCTTTCTTCTTCCCTTACAGTTACACTCGGAAATGATATACATACTTCTGTTTGGGGTAGTAATTCAAAAGATGTTCCTCAGGCTTTGACTGAAATTACAGATGAAATAAAGAATATTGCACATGGAAAAAAAATGATTTAGAAATATCTGACAGTAATCCATTTAATTTTTTCCAAGATTTAATTTAAAATATTCTATCTACAAATTTTTCTGACTAATTTAAAGACTCGATTCGTCTATATTAATCTGGACAATTATACCTTAAGCCAAACCGTATGGTTTAGGTTAGAATAGTTGGATTTTTCGAAAACTCAGTACTCGCCTATGAAAGAAATACCAGAAGCATTAACTGAATCTATAGGTAAGAAAAATAAGATACTTATTTTTATTTTTCAAAAAAAAAATCAATGGCCTTTATTCGATAACTCCCATACGAGATCATTAAACATTGAATTCATATGGTCAATTTTAAGATCCATCCCATCAAGTAAAGTGATGGCTTCAGCAGTATTATTGTTTTTTATCAATTCTTTAGTTTCATCTATATTATGTGCTAACTGTGAATGAGTAAATCTCATATGATTTATCATTTGGTCAAGGACAGTTGGTTGAGAAAATGATATATGTTATGGAAATACAGATAAAAGCAGTCCACCAGCAAAGAATAATATTAGAAAATGAAGAATAACTGGCTTCATAATAAAATTATACAATAAAACCTATTAAACACTTATGAATAATATTTTACCGATCCAAAAGATGGGAGTTACGGTGTACTATACGAGACATGGTATCTATATAAAGTGTTAGATATCAAGTTTTGATGACACCAGAGTATCTAATGTTAGTACTTAAAGTTAGACAATTAAATAATATTATTGAGCTTAAATGTAAGAATTGATAATTAAATGACAATTAAAAAAAAGTAAAGATAGATTTGACTTCTAAACTTTGGTCATACCTTCTTTTTTATATTTCTCTTTTGCTTGTTCTGTGTTAGTACCTGTCTGGCCACCTTCTGCAATTTCTTGATCATTCTGATCCCTTTTTACTGCAGTAGGTTCATGAGAGGTAATCTTTTCTGGCGACATCGGGTCTTTACCTTTATAATTCTTATTTTTGTTTTCTGACGATGATGTCATACCCTCTTGTCAATAGTATCTTATATAATAATTTGAGACAAATATTCCTAAATTTTTAAATTCTTTCCAGTGCAAGATATTTTTTTGTCTCTTGTAATCTCGTTAAGACGATTTATCTTGGTCAACGGTTTGCTCTAAATTCGTGTTAACACATTAGATTAAGTTTGAATATATTTTTATATTTTCAAATAGAATTAAAAGGAGAATAGTATTATACCTGTAGAATGTCTCAGGTTTGACTCGCCTGTAGTAGAAGATTCATCTCATTTGCATTCTGAAGCCACTGATAATAATAAAAGTTAATTATTGTTGATGAATCTTCAGATCTACCAAGAATTCTCCCCTATAATTTAGTTAAATTCTTTTTTTTGGCAGGAATTAAAATCTACAAAAGAATTTATGATTCAGAAAACATTTGATAAGGCCTAATTATAATCCAAAAGAGTTGAAGCTTACTCCATATCAGAGCTTGATGGTTATGTTATTGAATAGCTGTCAGATCCATATACTGAAGAACAAATAAGAGTAAAGGATTAGGCGGAGGAAAAAATCTCTGGCAATAAAACCTTATTATAGTATATAATTTCATCTCTTAATGTTTATTTAAATTCGGTTCAATATTTAAAATACTAAATTTATAAATTCAATTCTTTGTTTTTTCTCGTTACATTCTTCAATCCTCTCTAAATAGTTAAATTAAATATTTAGCTGATTTCATTAGATATTTTGATGGAAAAAGATAAAGAAAATCATGAAGTAGATAGTGATTATAATAATTCCAACTGTAAACGTGAAAAGATACAACAAAAAGAAGGAAAATCATTGGATATAGCGTCAAATAATCAAAAAGAGGAAGAAGAGATTAAAGAAAGAATAATAGAGAGAATGGTTGATAAAAATCAGAACACACCTCACAAAACCAAGCAGGATGCAAAGCAATATTCTGTCTTACCCTCTATTGAAAATAGAACTATCTATGATTTACAAACATTACTCTCACAAAGACAAGACATGCTTGAGAGTGTCTTGTATAAACGTTATCAATATAATACATCAATAAAGAGAGGACAAGACTTTCTTCTCAATCACGTAGATTCTAAACTGTCTCTTGTTGTAATGTATGCTGATTTAGTAGGTTCAACAAAGATGAGTATGGCTTTACCGGTTGAAAGAATGGCAAAGATAATCAAAGTCTTTTCTCATGAATTGTCTTCTGTTGTTGAAAGTTATGATGGATTCGTATTAAAGTATGTAGGAGATGCTGTTATTGCATTTTTTCCCAGCGGTTTTAATAAGTATCTTGCTTGTGATACTGCATTCCAATGTGCAAATTCAATGATCAACGTTATAGAAAATGGTATTAATCCAATATTAGAAAAAGATAAAGATAATTATCCAAAATTAGCTGTTAAAATAGGAATAGACGAGGGAGAAAATTTAGTGATACTGTATGGATATGACAAAAGCGCTCCTATTGATCTGATAGGATATCCTATGAATGTGGCAGCAAAAATGACGTCCCTAACAGGACCAAATAAAATAACTGTTGGAAATAATGTATATAAATTGCTACATCCTACAATACAACCATACTTTCAGAAAATGAAAATGAAAGAAGGAACCGAATGGAAATATATTGAATTGGACACTAATTTGCCGTACAAGGTTTATACAACTAGATAACCTTAAGAAATTCGAAAAAATAAAATCAAATATTATCATTATGTTATAATAGAAATTATAAGGGGTTTACTGCTTTCAAAAACAATAAAGATGTTTAGGCAAATAAAAGATTGGTCACTTAACGGCTCCTGAAATAAAGAATCACATTGTATATCGCTGGATTAGTTCCCTTTATTTATGGATATGGACACTACTAAGACCAGAAGGCGTTATCCTCTAAAAGATTTAAGAAATACACTCTCTATAATAACATATTGATATACAAACTACTTAAAAATCTTTGTTTTAGTCTAAACCTGAGTAATAAGTGGGATGCTATACCAAATTAAAGATTATTATTAGTCCATTAAATTAGTTTATCAATTATTAATATTTCTAATTCATAAAATTTTACTCTTAACCTCTCTAGAGGGGCAGTAGAATAGTCATAGTTAAAAACCAAAACCTTATTTGTATAATATAGTTAACGCTAAGGTGATATGCTAATTGTTTGAAAGCAAAATAATATATAATTATTAAATACTTCATTGGACACATAAAAGCACTATAGTCTATCAACAAGAGGATCATAAACTAAAATTTTTACATCTATTTATTTTCTAGGTAAGAATGCTGGTTTTAATTCTGAAAGTAAAAAATCAAAATAAATAAATTTTTTATTGTATTGTTCCTTAGATTATAAGAATGGCTACTACATTTTTTCCAACAGAATTTATCTATCTTCTTACTGTTTATTATACAGGTGCCTTACTGGTCTCAGTTGTCGTATTGTTAGTTACTATTAAAAAAAATCGATTTGAAGGTGAATATCAACTTTATTCAAGAATTCTTGATTCTAGAACTAGACTTCAAAATACAGATGTCTTCACTAAGATGGCTAAGGAGAGTTCACTTTTTCTCGAGAGATTCAAATTAGTTGATGAACCTCAAGAGTACTATACTATAATATCCTTAATAGATACAATTGAATTTATTTATAGAATTCATAAAAAGAAAATGATTGATAAGGAACTATGGCAAAGGTGGGAATATCATGCAAAAGGTATGATGACGATTCCAAAATTTAGAAAAGTCTGGCATGCAACAAAAAAATTTCATACTCCTGATTTTGTTAATTTTATGGATGCATTATGACTTGAAAAGTCTATAATAAATTCAAAATGACGAATAGCTCCTTTTTCCATATTCCTAAAAGAAACTTTTGTTAATAGACTAATATCTTAAATATGGTTATGAACCATCCCTCAAAATTTAAGATGATTTTTTCAATAAACCTAAAAATTATTTCAGAGATAAATATTAGTAAATGTGAAAATATCCATAGCTGTTCTATTCATCTTATTCTATTGCCATTGCTTCTTTCTAGGAACAGAGTTAGGCTAGTAAATTAAAAATAATAATTGTATGGGTTGGTAAATTTATATAATCTAGATTGTTTAGATTTGTTACTTATGATAGATAAGATAGATCACATCAGAATGGAAGTTGTTGATCCAGATCCAGCGCCTAATCCTGAACCAGAACCACAACCAGAGCCAAACGAACCTGAACCGACCTCTGAAGAAAAGTAAGTACACTTCTGAAATTGAATGGTGATTTCATTCTAAGACATGGCTAGTGGTGAGCGCTCTCAATCTTTTTTCTGACTAATTTTTTATTTTTATATCATATCTTCTGAATTGAGTTAATCTTAATTTCTGGGCGTAAGGGATATATTACCTATATATATTTTAATTACTTTTTTCAAGAAACATAAATAAAATTAAACAATTTTTTATTTAGATTCTAATTTCTATTTATCTATTCTCTAAATATTTGACATCTCTATTAGCTCCGGTATAGATTCCAGGGGATAATATTCATTCTTTATTTGGGCATTGAGTAGTGAACTATGAATAGATAAATTTCATTTAAGTTTTTTAAATTCATTTGAAGATTCAAGCTCATTTTTGATCTTTAATGCATAAAAATCATAAACGCTTGTATAATATTTATATATTTGATTGTCTATTATTATAATAAATACAAAAAAAATATGCAATCCGTAATTCAGTGTGAAATATGTGATCCTAGTGAGTCCAGAATGATTACTGATGTTGAA
>JAICEO010000066.1 GCA_025924135.1 Nitrososphaeraceae archaeon
AATATTACAAAATTGGACTAAAGAGAAAGCATCTATGAACGAAATAATTGATAATATTTTTTATCTTATTAATTTAAATAATATGGATATGAAAAAAAATATTGTAGAGATTTCGAGAAATACTAGTCATCAAAATTCTTCAGATAAATTGTTCTATGCATTAAAGATAATATCTATTTATTCTGTAAAAAACAAGGAAATTTTTTCCCAATCTCAACTGTATGATCTTCTAACTATAATGTCTAGAATCATGGAAGAAAGGAAAAAAGATGTAGTTAATACAATTACCTTTAGCATATATAAAGATATTATGGAAAATTACAATAAACTAAATGAAATCCTAAAGCTTATTTTTCCCGTTCTAATTGTAAATTTGATGTATATAATAAAATATGGGCAAGATATTGAAGGAAACTCTGTAAATTTATTTGCTATTAACAGTTATTATCAAAATTCGAAACTCACACCAGAAAAGGAATTAAAAAAAATATTATCATTGGAAATAGAAAGCAATAGTATTCAGGATATTGGAGAGAATGAAATATTTGAAGTATTAGAAAAACTTACGAAAAGAAATGAAAAAGAAATACACAAGGCATTCGCAGGTTTGATAGAATCAGATAAAGAAAAGATAGAAAATATTTGTAGAAATTATCATAAACTTAAGGAATATAGTCAACTCATGGGCACACATGGATTTACTGAACTTATAGAGAAAGAAGCTGGGAGAAAATTGTCTGAAAGTCAGATACAACATGCAGCAAACTCGATCAAAAAAACAAAAACATATTTAGAAAATATTTTGGATGGTTCTTTTGTCCCAAAAGGGAAACATGGAATCAACCATGTCAAACATAATCTCGAATATGGTTTTCAATTAATGGGAATTATTAGATCAAAAAGGCGAAAAATTCTTATTGATAATACTACTTCAAAAGTTATTTAAAAATCAATGATAGATAGGATTAATTTCAAATCTAAAATAGATAATATTCTTGGATTTTGTTGTTATCGTTTACTTCCCATTGAACAAGACTATTATATTGGAAAAGGAAGGAAACTAGCCATTTGTACTCTATCAAGTCTGGATTTACTCAAAAAGATCAAGAATAATAATGAGATTATGGAGAAAATATCAATCGTAGGAAGATTACTTTCTGAAAATAAAGGAATAGATGAAATTATTAAATTTACTACAAATAATAACAGTTTGAAATATCTTTTACTTTGTGGAGAAGAAGTTAAAGGTCATTTGTCTGGACAAACATTAATTGCGTTAAAAAAATATGGAATTGATCAAAATAAAAAGGTTATAAACGCTGTTGCGCCTTACCCATTTTTAGCAAGTTCTAATGATGAAATCGAATACTTTAGACACCATATAAATATTATTTATAGGATTGGATTAAAGGATATAGATAAAATTAAAGAAATAGTATGCGGCATTTAGATCTAATTTTAATATCGTCCCAATATAAAACAAAAAGAAAAAAACTACAAGGTATTATTTAACTTTCTTAAATTGTAAATTTTCTTTGTAAATGAAATAAGCATTTCTTGTTTTATAAAAAATTTATAACAGAGTTTGATCTTTAAAATTTATGGAATATGCAAATCAAAATGTTTTAGTAGATACACAATGGGTAGAAGACCATATAAATGACAATAATGTTCGGATAGCTGAAGTTGACTATGATCCAAAAGCAAATTATAATCTTGGTCATATCCCTAATTCAGTTTTATTTGATTGGAGAAAAGACATAAATGATCCTCTTAACAGAAATATCATATCAAAAGACGATTGTACTATTTTATTACAAAAATCAGGAATAAATAATGATACTATTCTAGTATTATATGGTGATTTTAATAATTGGTTTGCTGCTTTTGCTTTTTGGGTTTTTGAATATTATGGTATGACAAATATAAAAATTATGAATGGAGGAAGAAAAAAATGGCTTGAAGAAGATAGACCAATTTCAAAAGATCCACCCAATTTTCCAATGGGAAATTTTAAACCTTCTGAACCCAATCCAGCTCTAAGAGCATTTCTGAATCAAGTAAGAGAATCGCTCAATTCTGAACAAATAAAGAGGATCGATGTCAGAAGTCCACCAGAATTTAGTGGAGAAATAACTGCACCTCCTGAATACCCTACAGAACATGCCCAACGAGGAGGACATATCCCAGGAGCGGTGAACATACCATGGGCTAAAGCAGTAAATGATGATGGTACATTCAAGTCCGCTGACGAGCTTACTAAATTATATCAAAGTATGGGTATCACTCCCGATAAGGAAATTATTACTTATTGTAGAATAGGGGAACGTTCTTCACACACATGGTTTGTTTTGAGACATCTCCTAGGATATCCAACAGTCAAGAATTATGATGGCTCATGGACGGAATGGGGAAATATGATTGACAATCCAATTGAAAAATAAAATTCAATTATTTTTTTCTTTTCTGACTAAAAAGTGAAAGATGTGACCTTCTTTTCTTATTTCTAATATTGATTGAGATCTCTCTATGGACCATCTCGTCAATTCTAGATCTGCAGTTATATCATCCGATGCCAAATAAACAATTTCACCTATATCAATTTTAGTCAATAGCTCGTCCAATTTTGTGAGAGT
This sequence comes from Nitrososphaeraceae archaeon, assembly GCA_025924135.1. Lineage (GTDB taxonomy): Archaea > Thermoproteota > Nitrososphaeria > Nitrososphaerales > Nitrososphaeraceae > TH1177. The sequence continues at coordinate 2,637 of JAICEO010000066.1, forward strand.
TGCTGCACATTCCGTACCCAGTTCATACATTTCATAGTCTGGATAGGCCTTGAAACAACGAACGTGAAATTCATCTATCAGAGATTTAAATTTAATATAACACTCCTCTATTTTTTTTAAACCATTAAGATCTTTATCTAAAGTAGAGGGGACAATTGTTGACAACCAACCCAAATCATACGGACTATCATTCACTTGTTTAGGTTTGGATAATATCGACTCGTTAATTTCTTTTATCTTTCCATTAATGGGAGATCGTATTATTCCGAAATATTTCGGACTTTCTATAGAACCTAAGCTTTTACCTTTCTCAATATTAGTACCTCCTTTTTTGAGTTTAATTGATTTTAGTTTACCTGAAATAAATGTTAATATAGGTATTATTCCTATCTTTATGCAATTTTCATTTAAAACATCAACCCATACAAAACTATCAGTATCATATAATAAGTTGTCAGGAAAATTACAATTATCGATAATCATAATTCTGAAGCATTCTATAACCAATTTTATCTTTACTTTATCTAATTTCAGTTAGTCAATTTAATAATAATATATATAAGATTATTTAAAGTATCTACTATTGATTAATGTAACTAGTTTAATTTTGTCCAAAATAAATTATCATTACATAGTCATATGAATTTATAGAATGTCCTTAACAATATAAGACCTCAGTTGGATGGGATTTATTTATTAATTGAAATATAACAACAAAAATTTTATTTGTATATAATTGTTAGAATTTTTATTTTTATATATATTATAGAATTGGAATTATAATCAACTAAAACTGCAGTCAAATAAAGAGCGATAAAAACATTGGAATCTATTTACCAATTAGTAACTATATACTACAATAATGACTGCTTAATATCGTCTTAGGAATAGTTTTATGAAACCTATGAAATGGATAGTGCGTTTAAATGAACGTCTGGTAGTATTAGAGTTATAAAAAATAATAATAAAAATATAAGTAGTTTTCTGTTGAATAATTCAAACTATTCCTAAAATAAATAGTTTTTAGTATTTTTCATCTGTTGTTTAACTTACTAGTACTTCTAATTTTGAATCTAAATAAATATAATGATTGTTTAATGTTTATATGTTTGAAAACGATACACTTGATAAAATAGCTTTAGATATAAAAAATTGTAAATTATGTTTATTGTGTAGTACTAGGAAAAACACTGTTCCTGGTGAAGGCGGTTTTCTTAAGAAATTAATGATAATAGGTGAGGCTCCAGGATATCATGAGGATCAATCAGGAAAACCTTTTATTGGGCCAGCTGGAAAAATATTAAGAAACGCATTATCAAAGAATGATATAAGTATTCAAGATGTATTTATTACAAATATAATAAAATGTAGGCCTCCAAATAATAGACCACCACAGATTAATGAAAAAAATACCTGTATTCAATATTTAGAGAGACAAATCTTGTTACTCCAACCAAAAATGATATGCTTACTGGGAAATGTAATTAGTTCATATATTCTTGGTATCAAATCAATTACGAAGGAAAGAGGACGAATCCTCCACAAAAATAACTTAAAATATTTTGTTACGTATCATCCAGCTGCTACAATTTATAATCGAAACCTTTTGAACATATTTGAACAGGATATAAAAAAACTTTCTGAATATATATCTTTCAATTATTCAGATTTGCAGAAAAGTTATTGAAAGCAAATCAAGAATATCTTTTTGATTGATTACTTAATAATAACTAATAAACAATATCTACTGAATGCTTGTAGATAATGATGTTCAGTTAAAAAAATTAATATGTATGTTTGATGGAATGTGTCAACCTATAAATCCTGGAGGAGTAGCATGTTATGGCTTTACCATTCAAGAAAAAAGAAATAATCAAATTTATCAAATCTATGAAGAAGGAGGCATTGCCTTTGAACCTTTTTCTAAGGAATCAAGTAATAACGTTGCAGAGTATGTAGCATTAATAAAGTTATTAGAATGGCTTCTTGCCAATGGCTACAACAAATTTACCGTATTCATACAAGGAGATTCTCAATTAATTATTAACCAACTTTCAGGTAAGTATAAAGTAAAGTCAGAAAAATTAAAGATTTACTTTGATAAAACTAAAATCTTAATAAAGAAATTTGAAAATCTGCACATAGAATGGATAATGAGAGAAAAAAATAATGCTGCTGACAGTTTAGCTAATAAAGCATATATCGATTTTATAGATAATAATTATTCAGGATTACATAACAAATTAAAACCATATTTTGCAACGGATCAGCAAATTAAACTATTAAGGCATTTAAAAATCAAACCCTCTAAATACTTAAGTAGAATTGAAGCAAATAGGTATTTAAAGAAATACAAAAAAGAAAAATGATATTTTTTATTTAATTCAATTTATGCAAAGCTTTTATCTAGTTTGTTTATTGTATACTTTGAATGCCAAGAACAAAGAGTTCAGAAAAATCTTCAGAAAAGATAGGAATCCCACAATGGATAGAAGAGGAGATTAAATCCATACAATTTACAGAATCTGAAATAATTAATCGAACAGGTTATATTTTGGAAATGTATTTGGATGACTACAAACTCGACATACAACTTTATGAAGCATTACCTGATGGAAGAACTATAGTAGAAGGCATAAATGTACCCTCTTCACAAGATACATCAAAATTTATGAAGGGTTTTGTTTATGAATTTAAGATTAAAATGTCGCGAGGAAAACTTAGCGATAAAACTATAGAATTTCTCAAATCACAATTTTTGTTAGAAATGGATTCCATATATCAATTTGAGTTGATGGAATTACAGTTAATGGATGTCGAATCGGAAGTAAGTTCCCAACAATCACTTGACGATACTGAAGACATATAATAAATATAAATTGGAAATTGAAGAATCTCTATTGTTTTTATAAAAAGGATTGTTGTTTAAGATTTTTGATCAGTTTTCAACATAATTTTTTTTAATTAATGTAAGTCTCATTAACACAATCCACATTATCATCAGAGGAATATGATAAGATGCAATTCGCCAAGAAATAATTACATCTAAGTGTGAATCCTTCAAAACCTCATTAAGTGAAGGCAAATTATTAAGACCAGAGACATACGCCCACAACCCAATTTCAGTCAATCCGGATCCACCTACTGTTATGGGTAAACTACCTAATTCAGTTGAAGCTGCAGTAGCTAAGATAGAATCATATAATCCCAAATCAGATTCTATGAGGCCACCTAGTACAAGAAATGATGCGCCTAGACAAGCAAATGCAAAAAATGTAAGAACCATTCCAACAAAGAATATTTTAATTGTTCTTCTTGAATTAAAGTTATTTCTACTCATTGTGCATAAATCACTAATTGCAGTATTGGTATAGTTAATAATTTTGTCAGAACGCTCCTGTGACAAAAATTTACTTACTAATTTTGTTATAACCTTAGGAAGCTGGATATTATAATATGCTGAAAGAATAACAACTATCAACCAAAATCCAAATATAAATGAAGAAATAAGTATAATTATAGTACCGATGAGAATTGCTCCATTATAAAGTGCAATTATTCCTGCAAATAAGGCAAGAATTGTTCCTACAAACACATCTGCAATGATTTCCATGGTAGTAATCCATGCTGCAATTCCCGCTGGAACTTTGTGTTTAGTTAACCAGGCAATTCGAACGATTTCACCTCCAATATAAGACGGGGTAGTATTGGTAACAAATTCACTTCCTATTCTGACAGAAATTAATTTAATTGATGATGATACTTTATACTCCAAAAATTTATCTACAAAATATTTAAACCGGTATGCCTGAAGAAAGACTTTCGCAAGACTAAATAAAACAGCCATAATAAACGGAGCAATTCCAATACTGAAGATATCCGTAATCGATACTGGAGAGAAAATAAATAAAAGAATAATGGGTAAAAAACTTACTAATACTGCAATCAGTTTCCAATTCAATTTATCTGATTACTAAACAAATATAGTTATATAATAATCAATCAATTCACTAATTTAATAAACCATTACATTTCTTTTATAGATTATAAAATATTATATAATTATTATTTTATACAAAAATAAATGAAAGCCATTTATATAACAGGAACAGCCGGTTCAGGAAAATCCTTGCTTGCTTCCAACCTTTTACAATGGTATATTGACCATGATAATTTTCCTATTACTCTTAATTTGGATCCTGCTGTAACTGAATTACCTTATCTGCCTGACGTAGATATACGAAACCATATAGACATTAATAACATTATAGAAACTTATGGATTAGGCCCTAATGGCGCTATAATAATGTCATATGATTTAATCGGTACAAAGATTCAAGATATTCAATTAGAAGTTGACGAATTAAATCCGGATTATATTTTAATTGATACTCCCGGACAAATTGAATTATTTGCTTATCGATCTAGTGGTAACTATTTTATATCGAATTTTCAAGCAGATAGTAAAGTTAGTATCTTTTTAATGGATGGGGTCCTAGTTTCAAGCCCAATTAACTTTGTTTCTTTATCATTACTCTCTGCTTCGATTAATCTAAGATTAAAAACCTCACAAATAAATGTATTATCAAAAAGGGATTTAATCATAGATAATTTAGAAAATATCTTAGATTGGGCTAATTCTGATACAGCTTTACTAAAAGCTTTAGATAAAGAAAATAATCAGGAATTTTCCTTATTAAGTAAGGATGTCATAAAAATTATCTCGCAAAACGGACTAAATCAAGAATTGCTGGCTATATCTAATCTGACACTTAATGGTTTAATTGAATTATCTTCAGTTTTATCTAGAATACTTAATCAAGGAGAAGAAATTGAATATTAAATAATCAGAAATGAAATCAGTTAGAGCATTTGCTCCTTCATCAACAGCTAATTTAGGACCTGGTTTCGATATATTTGGTCTAGCTTTGGATCTCTTTGTAGATGAGATAATAATAACTAAGAAACAAGAACAGAACGGAAGAATTACTATATCTACAATAAAACAAAACCAGGGAATGAAAATTCCTTTTGATAACGAAAACAATGCTGCAGCATTGGTAGTTAAGAAAATGATGGAAGATTATAATATAAAAGATAACATTGATATTCAAATCATTAAAGGAATTCCTCCTGGATACGGACTAGGAAGTAGCGCGGCATCATCAGTAGCAACAGCATATGCTTTTGACCAATTATTTGATCTAGAAATCAATTTAAGTAATTTAATTGGTTATTCTGCAGAAGGAGAAAGAGCTTCTGCAGGAGCTAAACATTATGATAATGTTGCTTGTTCTATGCTTGGGGGATTTACCATAGTGAGACATTTCCCATCACTTGAATTTATCAAATTTGAACCGCCTGAAGATCTTTATCTTGTAGTTGGAATTCCTACCATACCTGTTCCAAATAAGAAAACAGAAGTTGCTAGAAGTATACTACCTTTGAATTCATCGTTGGAAAACATAATATCAAATATTTCTAACGCAAGTACTATTGTTGCAGGTTTTGCCTATAAAGATGTGAAAATGATAGCAAAGGGTCTTGATGATAAAATTGTGGAACCTGTTAGGAAAAAAACAATTCCCGGCTATGATAAAGTAAAGGAAAATGCCATTAATGCGGGTGCCTTAGCTCTTACTATTAGTGGTGCTGGTCCTTCCGTTATTTCAATCTTGAATACGGATAGACATTCTCACAGTGTTATGAAAGCTGTTAAAGAAGGATTTGCAGCTTCAAATATTGAAAGCAATGTCTACCTATGTAAACCTAGTAAAGGCGCTACAAATCAATAGAAATTATAGTTACCTTAAGTTATTTCTTTTTACCTTTATTAAGGAATGCTGACATTAGGTTTTTTCTATCTTCATGAGCAAAGCAAAGAGCCCATCCATATATTTCCATTCGTAGACCAGAATCTAGGTCCATATCCATGCCTTTATTAATCAAATATTTGCTTGCTTTAATAGCATTATAGCTATTGTTTGTGATTTCTCTGGCCATAGAAAGAGACTTTTCAATTAACTTTTTATTTAAAAGTTTTGCCACCTCCTTCTCGTATTCTTTACGTTTTACTTCGTCTCCCTCTGGAGGCGCTTCATGTAAATCTTCTTCTGTTAAATTAATGACCTCATTAACTAATCCTATCTTGTATGCTTCTTCTGCATTTATCATTTTGCCAGTAAAAATCAATTCTTTTGCTTTGGCTGGGCCTATTAAACGTAACAATCTCTGTGTTCCTCCCCACCCAGGTGGAATTCCTATTGTAACTTCAGGCTGACCAATTTTTGCATTAGTTGAACATAATCTAATATCACAAACGAGTGCCAATTCACATCCTCCACCTAATGCAAAACCATTAATTGCAGCTATTACTGGTTTTTCCAATTTTTCGATTTTATTTAAGACTGATTGAGCAGAGGAGGCATATTTTTCTGCATCAATAGGTGTGATGTTAACCATGTAAGATATATCTGCACCTGCGCAAAATGATCTTTCTCCAACTCCAGTTATAATAACAGTTTTTATACTATCATCTACTCCCACAATATCTAATGTTTTAGATAACTCCCAAATTACATCTAAATTCATGGCATTCAATGCTTCGGGCCTGTTGATCTTAATAATAGCTACATTACCTATAGGTTCTAAGAGAACATATTTCATTGTAGACATATTCTTATTCCATTAACTCACATCAATTAAACTTTATTAATAAAATAGTATAAGACTTAATAAAAATAAAAATTTTTAGAGATACTGAACTAAATAGAACACTAACTTTAAAGAAAATTTGAGGATTTAAGCTCCAGCCATACCAGTTCTTAAATCTACTGCCCTATGATCTTCGCTTTCAGCTGCTGCTTTATGCATCTCGGAGACAGCACAACCCATTTGTGCTTCTGGTTTGCCACGCCTCATTAATCCCCTGTATAATCCAGCTTCCAAAGTCTGTCCATGTGCTTTTTCCCATTCTTCTACTGGAATACTATATTTCTTTTGTATTCTGTCACGATACCATTCTGGTATAACGTTAAAAGCACAGAATGGAATAATTCTAAGATCAGGAGTTAAATAATGTATATCACATCGTTGTAATCTTTCAAGATCTTCATTATATTTATCTTGAAAATGCATCATTCCTAAAAATAATGATCTAACATGCCAAGAGCCTACTGCATCAAAATTACGTTTTAGTAGAATACTGGAAAACATCTTTGCCAGATTTAGTCCATGTGGTTGTTTATTTCTATCTACAAATTGATTTAATTTTCTCATTACGTCGAGCATTGCCCAATATCGGTTTGCACCTGAACGCAATTCATCTGCTTTTTCTTCAAAATATTCTAATAATCCTTTAATATCAACGAATGATGTAAGTGGAATCAATTTCTTAGTTTGGACATCTTCAAAAACATACGTGCCTGCACCACATGCAAAGTGAATTGATAATTCATATTTTGGTTTTTTGCTAAAGGCTTCAATTACATCTGTCATTGGCATACAAGAGGGAACAGGGAACCAAGAATCAGTCGAAATTTCGCCGTTAGTCTGCTCTTCAATCCTTTCAATGCAATCAGGAATAGTAATTCTATATTTCTCTCGTTCTTTTTTGCCCATTCGTCCTGTAAGGGAAACGGGTTGGAAGTTGACAGCGTGTACTACATCCATATTCTTTTGAGCAAATCTAATAATTCCACCTAATTCATGATCGTTTATTGATTTAATAACTGTGGGAACAAAAACGACAGTCATCCCACATTTTCTAGCAGATTCTAGAGTATAGGGCACTTCCCAATGGTTTTTAGGATTAGTGCGTGGGGTTACACCATCAAATGATAGATAAAGATTACTTACACCAGCATTGCGTACTTCGCGCATTGTTTCAGGAGAAAGTGCTAGTTTGATTCCATTGGTATTTAATTGAACGTGATCTACTCCTTCTTCTTTCATTATTTTGATAACCTCAACAATATCATCTCTAAGCATTGGTTCCCCACCAGTAACTTGTATAGAATTTCCTGCAATAGGTCTTTCTGCTTTTAAAGTTTTCATCATTGCTCTAATTTGTTCATAATTTGGTTCGTAAAGATATGCACCTTCAAGACCTTTTTTTACATAGAAAAAACAATACCAACATGTTAAATCACATCTGTTTGTTACTATCATATTAGACAGCCCAGAATGTGATAAATGATTAGTACATAAGCCACAGTTCGTAGGACAAGCACATTTATCTACCATAACATTGGGAGCATGTGCACCCTTTCCGTCTTTCCAATATGTACTGAATTTTTTATACATAGCGACAGATCCAAAATAGAGCTCTTCACATTCGCCATGTGACGGACATGTTTTTGTCATATAGACTTTACCATCTCTTTCAAATACTTCTGCATCGAGAATCATGTTACAATCTGGGCATATACTTTGAGTATGCCTGATAGTTTTTTTAGTTGTTGATATCTTTTTTGTAATATTTGATATTTGTATTAATTCCATAACTATTTCTACCTTTTTACCTTTTAATTGATCAATTAAAATTCTTTAATATATAAATATAATTATATTAATCCTAAGGTGATTAGGTTAAGTATTCATGATACTATTATACTTTAATTGTCAGTAGTTTAAAAAATTATAATTAATAAACATTGATTTTACCTATTTAACCATATTGTAAATGGCTTGCTTTCATTCCTGGTTTCATATCTCTCTGGCTTCTTACCTTTCTTACAGCATCTTCAAAGTGACGCATAGTAACATAAGCTTCCATTGTATGTTTAGATGCTTCCTCTGGATTAGGGTATTTATCAATATATTCATGTAGTACAAGGGATATAGCAGTATTTACAACTGCAGCTACGTCAGCTCCACTAAATCCATCTGTTAGTTCTGCTATTCTTTTTAGGTTAAGATCATTACTTATGGGTTTTCCTTGAACATTCAATTCCAGTATTTTTTCTCTTGTTTTAATATCCGGATTGGGTACATAAATTATCTTGTCAAATCGGCCAGGTCGTAATAGTGCAGGATCAATCATATCAGCTCTATTTGTAGCAGCCAATACTACTACACCACGCATCTCATCAATTCCATCCATCTCTGTAAGTAATTGTGATACCATTCTTTCTGTACTTGTATGGCCTGATCCATCTAACCCCCTTATTGGAGCTATAGAATCAATTTCATCAAAAAATATGATGCAGGGAGAGGCTTGTCTTGCACGTCTGAATATTTCTCTCACTCCTTTTTCAGATTCTCCAACCCATTTTGATAAAAGCTCAGGACCTTTTACACTGATAAAGTTGGCTTCAGACTCAGTAGCTACTGCTTTAGCTAACATAGTCTTTCCTGTTCCTGATGGACCATGTAATAAAACACCTTTTGGTATTGTATGACCCAATTTATTATACATATCAGGAAAACGCATTGGCCATTCTACTGCTTCCTGTAATTCGTGTTTAACTTCTTCCAAGCCGCCTATGTCAGACCAATGTACATCTGGTGGTTCGAGATAGACTTCTCTCATTGCTGATGGCATTACATCTTTAATGGCATTTTCAAAATCATTCATGGTTATTATCAGTCTGTTAAGTACATCTGG
>JAICEO010000067.1 GCA_025924135.1 Nitrososphaeraceae archaeon
AATACTGATAAAACTGTAAACTCCATAAAAACTCAAAGTCCCGAACTTATCCTGGGATTAGGAGATTATTCTTACGAGTCCTCAGCTGATTGTTGGCTAGATACTATTGAACCTATCTATGATAGCAATAATCCCAATGCTAATAACATGCAAATAAGTATAGGTAATCACGAGAATAGCGGTTCAGAAGACTTTATTACTTACCTAGATGCATTTTCCTTGACTAGACAATTTGGAGAAGTTTATTCTTTTAACTTTCAGAATGTTCACTTTTTATCTATGGCAACTGAAATATCCTATAGCACAGGTTCTTCTCAAAACGTGTTTGTCAAAAATGATTTAGCTGCAGCTGCTGCAAATCCCAATATCGATTGGATTATTGTTTATTTTCATAAACCAATGTATTCTTCTCCAAGTAGTTGTTCTTCATGTTCTGGGGAATCAAGTCTTAGAGATATTTATCACCCTATTTTCGATCAATATGGAGTGGACCTTGTATTAGAAGGTCATACTCATGATTATCAAAGATCTTTTCCAATAAAATTTAATTCAAACAGTAAATCAAATCCTACAATTACAGACACAAATAGGATTACTTACAATGATCCTGCAGGTGAAATACATGCAATTGTAGGAACAGGAGGAGTAAACTTTCACTCACTGAGTAGTCAAAAATCGTTTATTGCATTTCAACAATCAAATAGATTTGGATATTTAAATATAGATATCCAAAATAATGGAACAAATCTGATAGGTAAATTTATCAGCAATGAAGGAGGAGAAATATTGGACCAATTTAGTATTAGCAAATCAGGAACCACACAACCACCACCACCCTCATCATCAGGAGGATATCACTATGAACCATTCCTCGAAGTTAATGATCTAAATGATGTAGTAACCATACCAGATGAGCAAAAGCTAAAACTTACAAAATTCAGTGTAGCTGCCTGGTTTAAAACAACATCTAATTTTGGAGATAATGGGCTTATCGTAAATAAAGGCGGGCATGGAACTGACACAGCTGGCAACAATATGAATTATGGATTATGGATTACATCGGCTGAAAAATTAAGAGGTGGGTTTGAAACATATAGTGGAGCAGACAGATTTGTAACATCACCAAACAGTTACAATAATGGACAGTGGCGTCATGGTGTAGTTACCTATGATGGTACCTCTACTGTGCGACTCTATATAGATGGAGTTCAAGTAGCGAAAACCTCTACTTCTAGTTTCCCTCAAATAAATAATCATCCTCTAAGAATAGGCTCTGATTCTCGTATTGTTGATGATGATTTATTCATTGGAAGTATCGATGAAGTAGGTATTTGGAATAGGGTTTTAACAAGCACAGAAATTGACAATCTTAAAAATTCTGGTACAGTTGCAACAAGCGGATTAGTTTACTTTAACAAATTTGATGGCGGATTTCCACCACCGCCTTCTCAACCAGCTTCTTCTAACAAGCTGATTCCAATTTCCGTGGTAGCATCAGTACAAGAATCTGGTAAAGAAGCCTCAAAAGCTGCAGATGGCGACTTTGCCACGAGGTGGTCAGCAAATGGTGATGGCCAATGGATAGAATTTACCTTCAATGATGCATATCCTATAACTAAAGTAGGACTGACCGGCTATCTCTACGACAAAGCATATATATTTGAAATTAACGGAAAACAATTTATAAACCAAGCAAATAGACCGCCAGGTTCTTTAATAGAATATGACCTATCAGACATGAATTTAAAAAGCAATAAAGTAAGAATAATAGGACATGGTAATAGCGGAAGTGATTATAACTCTTATAGAGAAATTCAGTTTTACACTCACTAATCTCTTCTATTTCTATTTCCAGCATTGGTCTGTCCAACTTATTTAAAATAAAGATAAAAATTTAATTAATTCTGATTTAGGTGGTAAATTAATACACACAAATTACGATGCTTAATTTTAATCCATCAAATTGAGAAGTTCCTCGATATGACATTCGAGATTTTTCTTTATTATTTTTTATTCTCTCACTTTTAGCTAAAGAAATTATTATACTAGATTTATATTATCATTAAATAAGTCTAGTTTGCTTTTAATTAGAGATCTTCAAAAGTGAGTTAGTTTGTCTATATCTCTAGTATGAGTATTCTTTATTTATCTAACACTATATTTTTTATTTATGGTAAAATCAAATTAATTTTTTACAAATTATTGGGGCAGCGGTTAACTAACCTATAATTTTGATTGTTCAAGTTTGTTATAAAAAATTGTTAAAATAATTATTTAATCATAATGTAATATATAACAATAAAGATATCTTAAATTATGAATAATGATGATACTTTAGAGGCATTAAAATGGTCTTCTTGGCTTAATTTTGATAAAGCGACTATTACTGAGATACCAGAATCTGAAGGAGTTTATAAAATGCATGCAAGTATGAAGATTCTAATTATTGAAAGTAGTTATAACTTAAGGAAATCATTATTAGAATCACTATCAGATTCTTGTTTAAACAAGGCGACCCGATTTAGCTATACTGTTACACAATCATCTCATAATATACAGAAGCTTCTCTTAAACCAATATCGTACAAAACACAGTGGTAAATTACCATTGTGTATGGAAACTTGAATTTAAAGTAAAGCATGTGAGATTGAACACCAAATAAATAAAAAACTAATAAACAGTATGAATGAGGGAATATCTTGAAAAATAAAAATTGCTTAATTGTTGACCAATATGTAAGCAATAACTAACAGTTTTTTATATTCTCTATAACTTTAAAAAACAACAATTTTTTTTGATACTAGAGTTAATTTTATCATCATCATCAATTGTTGAACAGATAGGCATCTAAAATGTCAAGTAATAATATGGAAATTTTATTATTACTCAAGTTGTAATAAGTCCTCGTTTCTCTTAAATGATACTTACAAAGAAATCACCATCTTATGATTTTGCTATTATAATTGGAATTGCTTTAATTATTGGGATTTTAGAATTGAGTTCATATTCCTGTGCTTTTTCAGATAAAGATATTAATGAAAAAACAACAATAACCACTACAACTACCCACTTAACATCTAATTTAAATAATTCTAATCTAAAAGATTTAAAAATTATTTTTGTGACAGATGGACTCTTTAGTGATGCAGGTTGGGGAGCCTTTGGATATAATGCTGCACGAGCAATAGAGAGCAAATATGGCTATCATATAGATTTTAAAGCAAATGTTGCTATTCCAGATATAGAATCTGAATTAACCAAATATGTAAAAAATGGTTATGATTTGATTATTGCTCATGGATTTGAATGGGGCAAACCTGCATTAAAAGTAGGAAAAAATTATCCAGATACCAAATTTATAATATTTACAGGATTAGTTAATGCGACGAATATCGCCTCTATTTCCTATGCAGCATGAAGGCGCATATCTTTTGGGTGCCCTGGCAGCAATGTGGTCAAAAACAAAAGTTATTGGATTTGTTGGAGGTGAAAAATATCCTAATTTAATTAATATCTTTGAAGGCTACAAGCAGGGTGCTAAAGATATTAATCCAAATGCAAAAGTATTGTCAACTTACTTAGATGAGTGGGATAGCCCAGCTAAAGGAAAAGAGGCTGCAATCTCTCAAATCGATGATGGTGCTGACTTTTTATTACAAGTAGCAGATACATCTGGCTCAGGAGTTATAGAAGCTGCAAAAGAAAAAAAAATATTTGCATTTGGTTCTGTCTCTGATCAGTATAAACTCGCACCAAACACTGTTCTCACATCATTTGTATTGGATGAAGATAAGGCATTTGATCAATCTGTTAAAATGATTCAAAATAATAACTTCACTGGAAAAATATTCAAACCTGGCTTGGAACCTTACAAGGGAGCCGCCGGTGATGGGATAGTCTATATAGCACCATTTTACGATTTAGGGAATAAGGTCCCTGAAAAAGTAAAAACTAAATTTAATTCTCTTAAAGAGGGTATAATGAACAAAACAATTCTAATACCAGAAAGGTATGATATAGCCAAAGTGGATTAGTAAACAGAAAAAAAGGGATTTAAAATACTCTGTAAATAATATTTAGGGGAGGCGTAATATTAAATAACAAATGACGGCGATTTCTTTTCTAGAAAGAGAAAGGAAATAGGAATTATAGCTGTAATAGTAATCATAATTTCCTCATTTGGTCTATTTTTTTATCAACAGAATATAACAGAACACAATATAAAGGAAAGTATATTCAAGCAGTTTAAAGACCGTCAAATAGAATCTACACAAATTATTTCCCAGCATATTGGCTCAGATCTGAAGTTGATTGTTTCTATACTCCAGGGAATAGCAGATTCTCCTCGTTTTCAACACGGAGAATTATATGGTGATAAAATATTACAAATTGGTAAAGATAAATTTTCTCAAGTTAATAATATTACCCAAGTTGATGGGTTGTTTATTGTTGATGAAAATAATATAGTGACAACTCATATAGTATCTGAAGGAAAAAGAAGTTTTGTTAATATAGATATGTCATATAGGAATTATATAAGAGATACAAAGGATACATTACAGCCAGTTTTTTCAGATGGATTTAAAGGAATTGACGGTACTTTTAGGATTGCATTAAGCGTTCCAATAATAAATAGTGATAGTGGAAAATATATAGGAATAGTTGGAGTAACAATACCGACTGAATCTTTTTTCTCTTTATATGGGAATATTCATGATATTAATTCCCAATTTTTAGTAATATACGACAAGACAGGAACATTACTTGCAGTCGGTGCAGATAAATCACTGCTTGCACAGAACTTTTTTGACGATACAGTACAGACTTTCATTAACCATAATCCGATATTAACAAATCTTACACAAAACCTATTACAAGGTAATCCAGGCAATGCCATCTATGATTATGGAAGAGGTGAAAGATTCACTACCAATTACCCTGTATTGATCAATGGGAAGCCTGCATATTTTATCCAGATAGTCACTCCTACAGATATAATTTATTCCGAAATTAACAACGTCTTGTTTGGAGAGAAATTACAAATGTTTACTTTAATTGTGGGCACGGTTGCAGCAATCACTACTCTTATAATGTTTCTAATAAAATGGAATATAGTACTTAATGATGAGGTTAAAAAGAGAACAAAAGAATTACAAGAATCAAATAGACAACTTTCCCTATCAAATCAAGAAATTGCAAAGGCCAATGAAGATTTAAAAATTCATGATAAAATGCAAAAGGAGTTCATCAATGTCGCTAGTCATGAGATAAAGACACCCATTCAGGCTATTCTAACATTTTCCCAGCTTTTGCAAAGATATCCTGAAAGACAAACAGAATTCACACCAGCGATAAATAGAAATTCACTTCGACTTCAAAGACTTGCCAATGACATTTTAGATGTCGCTAAAATTGAAAGCCGAACATTAACTCTAAATAAAGAAATATTTGACCTTAATGAAGTCATATTGAATATTATTAAGGATTATAAGTCTATTATTGTAAAGGAAAATTACAAAGTCATACTACTTTTTTATCCATCTAAAGAAGTTTTATTAGTAGAAGCTGATAAAGAAAGAATTGCCGGTGTAATCTCAAACCTTCTAAGTAATGCTATTAAATTTACCAAAGAAGGCGAAATATTTGTTTCTACTGAGAAAGTAGATAATAATAGTAATAACCCATATGCATTAGTGGCTGTAAAGGATACAGGAGTAGGAATAGATACTGAAATATCATCTAAAATATTTTCAAAATTTATTACAAAATCTTTTGACGGGTTAGGTTTAGGATTGTATATATCAAAAAATGTTGTTGAAACTCATGGTGGGAATATCTGGGCTGAAAATAATAATAAGAATGGTAATCGTGGAGCAATATTTTATTTTACTTTACCCTTGATAAATAATATAAAGTCATCAAATAACACTATAGATAAATAAAGAAGAAGGACATATTAAATATAATAAAATAATGGGCGAAAATAAAAAAATTTTGCTCGTAGACGATGAAGCTGATATAGCTTTGGCTTTTAGTCTCGGATTGGAATCTAATGGCTTTTCAGTTGATGCATATACAAGTTCAATTAAAGCATTAGATAATTTCAAATCAGGTTTTTACAAATTGGCACTTTTAGATATAAAAATACCAGAAATGGATGGTATTGAATTATATAAAAAAATTAAAGATAAAGATAAAAAAATAAAAATATGTTTCATATCCGCTTACGATGTAGATCATCACATTGTTAAAAATTATTCAGCTTGTATTATAAAAAAACCAATAACAATAGATGATTTGGTAAAAAAAATAAATAAAGAAATTCAAGAACAGGATTAGATTTAAAAAAGATTATTCTAAATTAAAGTCTAATTAAGCTATAACAATATAATTAAGTAAATTTAAATCCATTTTCCTTAACAAGTTAATAAAATTCTAATGATCCAATGATTCTTTTTAAAGGAATGTCAGAAATTTAAGAAATAGAAATGCCTGATCATAACTATAAAATATACTGGCATTATTTATTATAATATGTCACAGGCTGAATGGTTTACCACATACTTACAATATGAAAATCTTAAAGATTTGTTAAGTGTTATCCTTTATACATCACAGTCCTTTATGACTATAACTCCTTTACTTTATCATATAACATATCAAAAAAAAGAAATACTATTTATTCATACTGGAATAGTTGGAGGCATTGTTTCTCATTATCATATTATTGAGGATAAACCAAGTAAAAACTTTGTTGAATTAAATAAAATGACAGGAGATTTTGACTTTGTAGATAATGTTGGTAGTAATACTCAATCAATTTATGTTCCTATAGTAAGACTGATAAAATCTACGCTTAGATTTCCGGTAGGACAACAACATGGTTAAAGCGTAACGGATAAAATACAATATATCACTTGGTACAAATTTATTTACTATAAATTTGTTATATAAATGGTATACATAGATGTATAAAAGTGGGTGCTGGTGGTTTCAGTGCATCCCTGTTATTGATCCTACATATTTTAATTAGGTTTAAGAAGTGTTATCTAATTCTTTGTTGAATTTAAGCTAATATCCAAAAGACCATTATAGAATTTTCAAAAAGAATCTTCCTAGACATATATAGATAATTGTGAGAGTATATTCATTTTAGAGCTAGAGGTAAACATTGTAAAAAAAATTTAATTTGCTCTGACTAGCAATGCTAATAGAATAGATAAAACAAGTAATTGCCTTCAGAACCCAACTATAGATTTAAATGATATTCCCAATTGCTAATTAATAATGGAAAATATGATTGCTGATTCCAACATCTTGGTATTATTTTTTTGTTTGAATTTGATACTCATACGTTTTGATTTGACTTTCCTTTTATCCATAATTAATTAGACAAATCAAAACCAGAATAAAAGATTGAGTTTTCGACGTTAGTTTATCTTGTGTATTTCTAATAATTATTCTGTGTAAGTCTCTATTTCTATTAGAGATAAAATATAATTATATAATCCTACATTCAGATTATACGTACCATTTATATCATTTGTTAAACAATTCTTTAATATGACTTTTAACATAAGATTAAATTTATTTTATTTAGCATTATTTTCTCTTTTACTACTATCTCTATCACTCTATAATGCTCAAATTATTTCAATAAATGCTAAACCTTCTGATCAAAATTCTAATAAAAAAGAAGATAAAAATGATGGTGATATAACGACTATAAAGACCAAAATAAATCTCAATAACATAGATATTAAAAATCATGATCAATTAAAGTTGGTCTCTTATCTTAATGGTGAAGGGCATACTACTTATATCGATTTAAAAGAGAGTAAAAATAAAATAAATATAAAAGATAATTCTTTGACTGTTGATCTTAAATTTAACAAAAGTAATGATATTTCCCAAGTAAATTTTGATGATGAATATTATGTCTGTGGCTATTTACTAGATAACGATAAATCTACTACTGGCAACACAGAATCAAATCTTACATTATATGATTGTGATGAAGGAAATATTGGTTTAACTTCTACTGATAAAGATACAGAAAAATTATTCTATACACTTAAAAAATTTAGTAAATCTAATATTATCTACAAAACTAAAAGTAGTAGTAGTCAATTTATTACAAAAGAAAATCCTAAGGAAATAAAATTGAGAATAGATGTTCCTATACATGATAACAAAAAGATAAATGAGATGTTTGTTGTAGCAATGATAAAAGGTGAATATCAAATTAAGCAAATTGATGTACAAAATGAGATAGAAAAAGGAGATAAACAAAGTAACAGTAATAGACTTTCAATTCCATTTACTTTTAGTAGAGATACCGAAGTTGGAACAATAGAACCAGGAGATATGTTTATTGCATGTGTTACCTCTGATGAATTTCCAGGTAAAAATTCAGATTGTGAAAAAAGGATAATAACAGATTTGTTTAATACAGATCAACCAATATGTGCGAGATATGATACCTATTGCGAATAATATATAATGATCAATAAAATAATATTTTTTGATATTTAATATAACATTTTGAAATTACCTAAACATACAATATGGGGAACTTTTTTAATTCTAAATATTTTAAAAGGATGAAGGATTAAATGAAATTATATAGTAGCTTTAATATAGAATATTGTGTTATATGTATTATGGACCAAGGAGAACCTGGAGTTGACTATGACGATCCTAATTTAAATCCCCTAATATGTGACTTGTGTAAAGAGACCTTTGATAGTTTAGATAAATTAGGAGAACACCAGAAAAAAGAACATACTATGTAGAGTAACGTTTCACATTATCTTCATTGGAAATATCTAAAGTATATTCGATATCATAGAACCCTTTTCCATTTTTTTCCATTACAGATAGAAAGATTAGCAATTTACATTTATCAAATTAAATAATATGGCCGTTTAATAAAAATATAGATAGTTTATTAGGGAAGAGCCTTTCTTTAAATTTATCCCTCCTAATTTGTTCTTTATGATTGCAGTCAATTTACTATCTTGTAGTATAAGATAATAACATATCATTTTACAATGATTGAGTTAAATCTCATGACAAAAATTGATAATAAAATCTAATCGGGGATGTTCTAACTTTTGTATTTTTTGGAGAAGTAGAACATTTAGTATAAAAGACTATTTACATAATCAACAGAATGGTAATACATTCTTCGTGGAAATATTGCTATCTAGTTGGAAGTCAATTTGGACACTATATCAATAGACATCGCCTGAGTATCAACAAAAGGAGAAATAAAAAGCGATGGATATATTTACTGAGATGTTTTGGAAAGAGTTAGCAAGAATTATCACTATAATAAAACGAAATAATACTTTCCATATTTCATATTCTATAAACAAATTAATCACACCTATACTAAAGTATTTTAACAAGAAATTTTCAATAAATGTGGTACTTATTCTTTATTGTATTAAAATTTTTCAAAATGCATATAATGAACGAGTGTCACAGCAAAAGAAAGATCTAACAAAAGATGTCCAATTGTTTTTAAGGGGGTGAATTATATTAGCAGATTGGATGTACCTCAACAAGGACAACAGTTACATTTACATTTCACTTGGATAGACTATATCTTCACATTTCTCATTATTTACGAGCCATAGAAAAGGATTTGCAGTTATTAAAAACTTGTTGACAAAGTCGCTTAAATAACATCCATCAGATATATCCGCCGGGGTTATTGGTAATTAGACTGAGAATTCATAAATCTATTTTATTAATCTTTATTCCTTTAGTTTTATCAGCATTTACTCATATTTGGAATCCTATAGGATTTCCACATATAGATCAAGATGAAGGTCATTATATGCGTAGAGCAATGCAAGTCATAGAGGGCCAAGGTCCTCAGGAATCAAATCATACGTATTTTTATCCCTATGATCATCCATATTTTGGACAACTGTTTCTAGGTGGTGTTTTAAAATTAATTGGATATCCTGACATTTTATCACCTAAGGTTGGAGATGTACATTCAATCGAATTGTTATATCTTGTACCCAGAGTTATTATGGGATTGCTTGCAGTTGTTGATACATTTCTTATCTATAAAATAGCTGAGTATAGATATAGTCGCAATATTGCTTTTGTTGCAGCAATACTGTTTGCAGTAATGCCTTTGAGTTGGATACTAAGAAGGGTATTATTAGAGTCTATCCAACTTCCATTTATTTTATCTTCTATATTATTTCTAGTTTATAAAAGAAATTTCACCAATGAAAATATTACGGTTAACAATAGAAATACAAATCGTCATAATAACAATTTAAATATTTTCACAATAGTTCTGTCTGGAATATTTTTGGGATTGGCTATTTTCACAAAGCTTCCGGTATTTTTAATGATTCCAGTTATTGCATATCTTGTTTATACTAATAGTAATATTTATTATAATAATAAATACAAAAACATCAAGGTTCTAGGATTATGGTTTATTCCTGTTATTTTGATACCCATGATCTGGCCTGCATATGCTACATTAACCGGTCACTTTGATGAATGGATAAATGGTGTTTTATGGCAGGCAGATAGAAGTAGCAGATCACTATCTAACGCTATGGAACATGTTTTTAAAATGGATCCTCTTTTGATGCTACTTGCTATAGCAGGAATTATTTATGCACGAATAAAAAGAGATTATTTCCTTCCCTTATGGATATTTCCGTATTTAATACTTCTATTCATAGTCGATTGGGTTTATTTTTTTCATATTGTTCCAGTTTTACCCGCCTTTTGTATTGCAGCAGCAGTACTATTGGTTGATCTAGTAAGGAAAAGCAATAAGAGAAAAATCGTCCGACCTTTAACATTTTCTCTTATAGGTGCTATTATTATCTTTGGTTTCTTAAATACAATTACGCTGATAACAACAAATCTTAATTCTACATACTTTGAGCTTGTATCATTTATCAATCAGAATTTGCCTAATAATCCAAATAATAAAAACGATGAAAACAGTGTTGTTTTGGTAGGTCCTAATAGTGGATGGGGTTTTTTTTGGTTACTAAAGTACATATTTGACAAAGATGTTGAGTTTAAATGGTTTGAACTTCCAAAAGATTATATCGGATCTATAACAAATGAGAAATTCCTTTTGATGGCAGACAGGGAAGTGCGTTATGCTGTTTATGACAGCACTAGTGGTGCACCACATATTAATCAGATAAAAAAGCTTTATCACGATTCCCTCCCACTGAAAACTTTTTCCAATAATACTCTTAAATATGATCTTCATAAATATCCTTATAGCAATATCCTTGACGATTATTATAAACTCGGTGATATAATTAAAACACGGGGAATAGATTGGAGTAGAGAGATTGAGGTTAGAGGAAATTATTCTGTACGGTAATAGCCATTTTGTACATTATATAACAAGTTAGGTACAAAATAAATTATATAGAAAACTCCGCCTACCAAAACAACACTTTCTATTCCTATAACACCATGCTCTATACTCTACATTGAAATATTTAACATAAAGCTCAAAATTTTTCAGTGTTATAGCTGTTTTTCTAGTTACTGTTCTTTAAGAAAGAATAGTAATATTTAAAAATTTAATTTTTTTCTATACTGAAAGTTAATAGGGATTAAAATGTTAATTGGTAAGGTTAATAAGCAAATTAAAAAATTTACTCTTAAATATGTCTTGTTAATCTTCATTCCTTTAGTTTTATCAGCATTTACTCATATTTGGAATCCTATAGGATTTCCAGCTATACATGTAGACGAAGGTCATTATATGCGTAGAGCAATGCAAGTCATAGAGGGCCAAGGTCCTCAGGAATCAAATCATACGTATTTTTATCCCTATGATCATCCATATTTTGGACAACTGTTTCTAGGTGGTGTTTTAA
>JAICEO010000068.1 GCA_025924135.1 Nitrososphaeraceae archaeon
AAATTAAATGCACCAGGCTCTGTTTTATCAGCAGCAAAAATACAGAATACTTCACTTTGTCTTTCTTCCATTTCTATTTCTGCAACTCCAGGACCCATTCCTCTAACGTTTCCAGAAAAAGAATCTTTTAACAAATCTTGTCCAGCTCCATACAAGCCTTGGTTTTTAGCTGTTTTAGTTCCTTCACTAAAGGCATCCCATGCTAATTTATGAATTTTTTCATTATCTATTCCAAATTTATGGGTCATAACAATGTGAATATCATCACCGCTATACCCAATATAATGGTCTATGATGAGTTCCTTTCCCATTTTCTCAATAGAGTTTTTAACAACATCAAGTAATTCATCACTAGGTCTGGTATGCCCACCAATTGCACCTATATCTGCTTTTATTGCTGAAACTGTTATACGCATAATTTGATTGAATTAAATATTGTTTATATCTTTTCTGCTATGTATTTTATTTTTAATCATCTAAAATGGAACCTCATTCATTGCATTTTAAACTATGTTTTTGATTAGAAAAGTTAAATATCAGAAAGTGAATGAAAGATATCAAAATCCAGAATTTGAATATCAATTCAAAAGATAAAAAATATTCCCTTGTAATATGTGAAAAACCAAATGTTGCTAATCGAATTGCTATTGCTTTAGGAACATCTGAGATTAAAAAAACAAAAATAAAAGGCAATATAGTTTTTGATGTACTTACCAAAGAAAACACACGTTACGTAATTCTATCCTCTAAAGGTCATCTGTATGGTCTAAAAAATACTAAGAAGAGAGGTAAGATCTTTCCTATTTTTGATATATATTGGGCACCGATATCCAATTCCCACAATAAAAATTCAAAGAACGTCATAGAGTTAATAAGGCAATTTGCTAAGGAAACTGATAAATTTATTCATGCATGCGATTATGATCAAGAAGGTGAATTAATTGGATATAATATATTAGAATTGATATGCGAAAAAGCTTATAATAATTCTCATAGAGCAAAATTGTCAACCTTGACTACTGATGATATAAATAAATCGTTTATTACATTAGAAAAAACTAATAGAAATATGGCTTACGCGGGGATGTTTAGACACTTATTAGATTATATTTATGGAATAAATTTTTCTATGGCCATTTCACGTGCGATAAAAATAAAAAATAGGTATTCTCATCTAACTGTTGGAAGAGTTCAAACTCCTACTCTAAAATTTATAGTAGATAGAGATTTGCAAATAAATTACTTTATACCAATTCCTTTTTGGAGCATAAAAGCTCATTTTAAAAAAGATAATGAAGTTTTCATTTTTTTCTTTGAAAAAAAAAGAATAGACACATTAAAACAAGCAAATTATATTATAAATCAGTGTAATGGTAAAAATGGCATTGTAAATAATATAAATATTTACGAAGAATATCTAAAACCATTACACCCCTTTAACATAGGAGACCTTCAAAAGGAATCATTTAGATTATTTAAATATTCTCCAATCTATACCCTTTCAATAGCTGAAAGCCTTTACCTAAAAGCATTGATTTCCTATCCTAGAACTAATAGTCAAATTCTCCCAGTTTCAATTAACTATAGGAAAATTTTATATGATTTGGAAAAATTTTCAGAAGAATACAAAAGATATGTTACTATATTGTTAAATCAGAATAAGCTTTATCCGAATAATGGTATAAAAAATGATCCAGCTCACCCGGCTATCTATCCTACTGGAATAAAACCAATTAATCTAAATTCTGCTGAATTAAAAATTTATGATCTTATAGTAAAAAGGTTTTTTACTACATTTGGGGAAACTGCAATTTTTAAAAAAACTAAAATTGATCTTCTGGTAGATGATAATTTTTTATTTAATAAAGAAGAAAAAAATATACTTTTAAAAGGGTGGATTGAATTTTATAATTCATTTTATAATTATAGCGATAACTCTGTTGACT
Source organism: Nitrososphaeraceae archaeon (assembly GCA_025924135.1). Classification (GTDB taxonomy): domain Archaea; phylum Thermoproteota; class Nitrososphaeria; order Nitrososphaerales; family Nitrososphaeraceae; genus TH1177. Next base: position 1,947 of record JAICEO010000068.1, read on the forward strand.
CAGATCTTCAAATAGGAGATACATTGACTAACATAGATATTATTAAAGATTCGAAATTGACCGACCCACCCGTCTATTTCAATTATTCCTCTTTATTATCTAAAATGGAACGAGAAGAGATAGGCACAAAATCTACAAGAGGAAATATTATAGAATTATTAATACGAAGAAATTATGTAACTGTAAATAATTGTAATAATATCAAATCAACTGATCTTGGCATCTTTTTAATAGATTTTATGGAAAAAAATCTTCCAAAAATAATTTCTACGGATTTGACCAGAGCTTTAGAACATTATTTAGCCGATATTGAAGGAGGAATTACAGATAGAATATTTATACTAAATAGTATAATTACGGATCTAATTGATTCTATGTATAATATTCAAAAAATAGAATGTATATCGCCAATTGAACATCCAATGGTTAGGAGCAATAATTTTATGTTGATAGGATCTTGTCCTGTTTGTCAAAAAGGAAAGTTTCAAATTATAAGATCTAAAAAAACCAAAAAACGATTTATTTCATGCTCTGGTTACTTTTCCGATGGTTGCACTGCTTCTGCTCCAATTCCACAACAAGGTTCGATAAAGAATTCAAATAAAATCTGTAAAGATTGTAATTGGCCAATATTAAATGTGTTTTATCCAACTAGAAGATACAGTAAAAACTTTTGTACAAATATTAAATGCCCTACAAAATTAATTTAAAATATTAATATTATAAATATCACTCCTTCGATTTTTTAATAAAGGTAATGTCTTCCTCACTTCGTCTATTCTTTCTTTTTGAATTTCCACACATTCAATTCCTCTCTTATCGCCTAAATCAGTAAGAATAGATCCCAAAGGATCTACTATCATACTTCTTCCACAAAATATATTTCCTACTTGATTCGGTGCTATTACATATACTCCATTTTCTATAGCTCTTGCTTTAAGCATAGTAATCCAATGTTCTTCCTTCATGATCCCATGAACCCATCCAGATGGTATTACTATTATATCTGAACCGTTAACAGTAAGTATTCTAGAGAGTTCTGGAAATCTTATATCATAACAAATCATCAAACCCATTTTACCTATTGTAGTTGTGACTAATTTTGGAATTTCATCTCCTCTGTTAAACTTTAAAGATTCTTTAAAACCAAAGGCATCGTAAAGATGCAATTTTCTATAAACTGAAACGATTTTTCCATTTTTATCGGTACAGAAAGCGGTATCAAAAACTTTTTTATCTGTTTGATAAAGATTTTTTTCAAAGAATGTACCTACTATTCCTATCTTATATTTTTTAGAATACTGACATAATTTCTTTATAAATTTACTATTTGCTAGCGGTTCTGCACTATTATAGAGTTCATCAGGCGTTTGAGTACTTGAAGAAAAAGCCATCTGAAATTCTGGGAAAAAAATATAATCCGCTTGTCTATATGCTGCTTCTTTGATATATTTTAGTGATTCTAGTAAATTATCTTGTTTGTTAATTGAAGATTTCATTTGTACAATAGCGGCCCAGAATTTTTTCTTTTTCATCTATATGTTCTTTAATAAGAAACATTAATATATTTTCCTATTTTTGCACGAAAATTATCTCTATCCAAATATGTATACTTAATATGTTATAATAATAAAGAATACACTTCATTAGTATATACCTAATTTCCTAATAATGTAATATCATAATTACTATATTCTCATTCTACTAGACCTTACATATTCATTCTATCTACTTATAATTTTCTATTGGATAGAACAATCTTTGATATAGAATGTTATTATAGTTATTAATAAACAAACTCCGATCACCTGCAATAAATTTAGATTGAATAATATTATTATTTATAATGTAATAATATCACTATGATAATAATGTATTTAGTTAATAAAATTGATTTAAATAAAATGTTAGGACTGTTATTAGTAAAATTAAATTATAATGAAATCAAATAAAAGTATTATTTTTTAATTCTCCACAGTATAATCAAATTTTCGATGGTTAAAAAATTGAATTGCTCTATAGTAGTAAGAAGATTATTTCAGTTGACATTTAATAAGATAAATAAGTATCCATTATAAAGATAAAATATGAGAAAAGAAGTTAACCTATTTAAATATATCATATCAAAGGTCGAATATATATTATTAATGAACCCACTTATTATCAAGAAATTTCCATTATGTTATCTATTGACACTATTATAGAGGTAAAACTTAATACATTTGAATTAATTCTTTTACTAGTAATAATGAGGATTTGACAATTTATATCTAGACCTAAATTTCATCTGATGAACATTAGTTAAAATTGACTTAAATTTACCAATTTTTTACTTTGAGTTTCATTTTATTATTACAATCCAGATATTATTAAATGGTATGCAAAATAAAAATGATAATCCTATTTAAAAGATGAGAGAGAATTTTAGGCATATCCTCTGACTATATAAATAATACTCGAGTTTACCAAATGATCATTACGATAAGTTAAAAATTTGATGTCTCTTGCTTCTCATTCATTAGAAATGTGAATACACTCAAATAACCATTTTACAGTTTGCAAATAGATATTATGAGTTTGAAAGTTGTTGTTTCTATAATATTTGCAATCTTACTATACTTTACCATTTTTTCTTCATTGTATTCAGATAGCAAATTATTTTCTGTAGAGGGGCAACCATCTACTATAAGCGATCATAAATTTCATGGTTATCTAGAACAAATGATAGGACATTTAGATGCTTCAATTCTAAATGTTCAAAACAATAACAGTGTATTAGCTGTTGCCCATGCATTACACCCTATCGAAGAAATTGTAGATGTAATAAATAGTAGACTGATTCAAACAAATGAAACATTAACAAAAGATTTCTCAAGCAAACTAAACAAGTATGTTCAAACTGTAAGGTCGGATAATCTAAATAAAATTATTATGGAGAAAGGAGAATTAGAGAAATTGCTTAGCAATGCATTAGATCAATCTATATCTTTAGAAAAAAGAACTAACCGAGATTATATACTCAATGTTACTGCAGAATTAATAACTATTGCATCTGAGGAATATACAGAATCAATGAGTCAGGGAAATATCATTAATTTCCTAGAATATCAAGATGGTCAACAGTTTTTTAAAAGAGCTATAATTCTTTTAAATAATTCACAAGCATACTTATCAGAAAATGATAAGAATTACCTTACAGGATTAGACAAGCTGAAAAAAGGTCTGGATTCCAAAATAGATCCAAGTGAAATAGATATGAATGTAAAAGACATGCTTTGTGAGATAAAAAAAGGGCTTTATTGTTAGCCCGTTTTATCTATTAATTGAAGACTGGTATATTCCTGTATGTAATTTGATACAAAGATTTGATTCATGTCACATACAAAAGTAAATAATCTCTATATTTGTTGTAATTGAAACTATTATTACAATTAGAAAAATCACTATTGATTAGGGATCTTAACTCTTGAGATCTGCACTAGGTATTAATATTCTTGATAAAAAATATGTTTTAGAAGAGAGTTTCAGAGTTAATTGATAGATATTGTAACCATATGGTTTATACAGATGTTGATACTTGGTGTGTACAAGCATCTTCGAAACATTGGAGTGTTTTACACTCTGGAAAAAATTTTTAGTTGAAAAAGTAATACAATATGTTAAGAGTAGAACATAATGCTTTGTTGATGACTATCCTAAAGTAAGAATAAATTGGAACTATAGAATTTATGCAATACGTTAAAATTATTTGTATATATCTATGGATCAAGAATTAGAAATAAATGCTAGTTATCAAAGAAGGAGGAGGTGTAAGCACCTCAACAGCATCTTTAATAAAAACTCTATAACAATATTTTGTTTATTAGAATTATCCATTACAAGGAACAGCATAGGTGAAATTGATCTCTAAGCCATTAGGATCTTTAACATAATCATTGTTTTTATCATCAAAGAAACGAAGTGTATAGATATTTGGTAAAAGACCGTCTGCTATAGTATAATCATGAAATCCTCCTGTAGAATTAGTATCAAAATATCCATAATAATCTACCATACCTTTAGAATTAATGAATTCCCAGTATACATTACCATTCTTATTAAAACCATTTACAGTCATGTTAATTCGATGATCTTTTAATAATCCACAATTGGGTTCTATATCTGCTATTACTTGGCTTGTTGGATAAATAGAGTGGAGATTAGAAAGATTGAGGAATATTAAAAAAATTATTAGAGATGACGAAAAAAAGGAATAGTCGTATTTTTTCACTATATTAATACAAAAAATATTATTATATGAACTTTAATTATAACACAATCACTTTAAGTCACAGATAAGTTTGACTTTCGCAGCTAAATTATTTCTATATACCAATTATAATTATCGACAAATAATTCTATAAAAAATATAGTAATTGAAGATTGTAGAGAATTATTCAATTCCCCAATCCGAGAAATCAGTTACCTCAATTCCTAATTCTCTCTCTAAATTTTGGATTCGTTTTGCATATAGATCTATCTTATCCCATTCCATTTTTTCTTTAGCAATCACAAAACCAACCCAGCATTTATGAAGAGCTCCCCAGGTCTGACTTTCAAAATACCCAGAAGGTAATATACGATCTCCATATTTCAAACTCTTCTTGTAATATACAAAAGATAATTTTTTTCCATACCTTATCCAAAACTTCTCATTGTAGATCCTATATCTTTGGGATTTCATCTATTAAATAATAATTAGAATCAAAAGTTAATAAGCTAATAAAAAAACTAATCATATAAAGTAAATTTAGTTTAATTTAAAAAAATTTTTTAGAAGATAGCTTTGTAGATACCCCCACATAGGATACTATATTTTAAAAACTTTTTCCTACAATATTTTGTATGTTACGTATGGATAGATATACAGAATCAACAATACTAGAGACATTTGTGACCATCATAACAATAAAATAAATTCATTATTATTAAAAAAACATTGTTTATTATAGTAAAAAAAACCCTGCATTTTTTATTATTCTTTCTTGCATTGATTCATTCCACTCTTGGTATCCGGTTATATGTTTTTTTCTAAAAGATCTATTACAGCCATTAGTTTCTCATCAAGGATATCCAGAATGTCTATTAATCCATTGCTGTGTATAAGACTAATATCATCTTGATAATATCGGTTTGAAGCTAAATGATTATTAACAATTTTGGCAATTATTTCAGAATCTATTTGGCGATTGTAGTTTAAGAATCTGCTTTGTTTTGATTGTAAAATATATTTGCTATTTAATTCAAACCATTTAATTTTCTCATTATTATATGGAACAAATTTATGTAAAAAATTTCTAAAATTATGAGAATGTCCTTCTATCTTTAAAATGACATAAATCATGAGTGCTTATATTATCAATAATTCTTTCAGGAGCTTACATGTTAAGTTTTACCCGTTACTGATTTCCTATCTAAAAATGAATTCATAATCACCATCAAGTTTGTAAAGATTTCTAGATCATAATTATACATAAACAAGTATGAGAATAATTTATCTGAACCAAAGAAATAACTACTACTGGTAAAGCTGTATAGAGCTTATTGATACTAAAAAGAAATAGATTGTTGAAGCCCTCAGCAAATCTCAAATCAATACTTAGTTAATCTGAAAAAGGAATTCAAGTTATAAATTTATTATAACCTTCAAAAGAGATAATAAGAACTAATATGATGTAACAAATAAAATATAACATCATATATTACAAAGTAATTATAATATTAATTGAAGGTAAATATAGAAACACAACGAGGATAAAATATTAGTATCTTAACTTATTTAATAATAATGATAAGATTATTTTAAAGATATCTATTAATTAGAAATATTGTATATATTTAAATATAGCTAAATAGTTAGGTAAACCTAATATATACTACATTATCCGGGGAAAAATTCAAATGGCAAATAAAATAAATTCAAAAATAAATATAATCAACTTATATTATGTATTTTCATTTATAGGATTTTTTTTATTTACGATTACATTGCTGCTCAATAGTGGATATTCACAAAGTGATTCTATAACTGAGGATTTAGATTCTCAGATAGATATCCAAAAAAAATTTATTATATATATTAACCTTGAAAGAACAAATTCTCAATTAGAGCTTAGTGAAAATAATCTAGCATCAAATAATCTGGATAAAGCATTTTCCCATGCTTATATTATACATACGAACATTTTTCCTAATATAAAATCTGATTTACAAGCGCTTGCTCCAGAATTATCTTCTAAATTAGAGAAACTTTTAACTGATTTGCCTATTTTTATAAAGGATGTTAAAATTAAACCTATAGAAGAAATTAAACAAACCATCAATGAAATAAGAAATACAAATTATTTACTCAATAGCAAAATAATAGGAAATAATACTCTGAATGACAAGAATTTTTTAATTCAAAGCTCAATCCAGTTATTACAAGATGCTTCTAACTTTATAGGTATTTCTAATTTATCACAAAATCAGGAACAAAAAAAACTCGAATACGATAAGATAAAAGGAATATTAGAAAGATCAAAATATCAAATCAATCAAATTCCACCTAATGAAATTGATGAGAGAGAAAATAACCAACTAATTTCAATGTATTCAAAAGTAGAACAAAATTTGAATCAAAACAATTTTAATGCTTTATCCTCATCTATTATATCACTTCAAAGCTATTTGAACAAATTCTTAACTACCAGTAATTCATCAAATCTTCCCGATGAATATCAAAATTACTTTTCAACTATTCGCACATTATTAAATAATGTGATTGTTGAAATAAGAGAAAACAATGATTACAAACAAGCTAATAAGCATGCCATGTCTGCCTATTTGGATAATTATGAATACCTAGAAGCTCCTATTGAAAAAATTGATCCAAATCTAATGGTTGATATAGAAATTGATATGAGAGAAGATTTACGAAAACTTATTAAAAACAATGAAAAATTAGAAATTATTGAACCATTTATTACTCAAATAATAACTAAGCTAGATAATGCTAAATTAATTTTAGAAAATGACCCATCAATAGTAATTAATAATACTAACAACAATAGTATTTCAACAGGATTAACTTCTTCAGGAAATAACCTTGCCAATATTGAAGAACTTAGTAAAGGTTTTGGCTCCTTTCAAGGAAATCGTCTCGAGATGGGTCAATCTACTAATACTCAAAAACAAGGTGTTAGAAATGATATAGATCAAATTAGATTAAATCTCCAAAAGGTATTGGACTTAGTAAAAGAAGAGAAAAATGATGAAGCATTAGTACTAGCACGTTCTGCTTACCTAGATAGTTATGAGAATATAGAACTACCACTTAGACCAATAGATCCAGATTTTACATTAGATATGGAAATTAAATTTGCTGAACTCAGAAACATGATAGAACAAAGATCAGAGTATGAAAATATTGTAAAAAAGATCGGTGAAATCCAGAAAGGATTAGATGAATCGGAAAGACTAGTTTCAGGAATTGGTACAATAGCTCCTGGTATTGCCTTTACCTCGTCCTTTTCTATTATATTTAGAGAAGGCTTAGAATCTGCCTTAATCATCGGAGCAATAATTACATATTTAGAAGCTTCAAGAAATGAGCGATTCAAAAAACATGTCTATTATGGTATAATCCTTGCTGCCAGTGCAACAGCTCTAACATGGATGATTGCAGAATTCTTTATCGAGTTGTCTGGTGCAAGCAGAGAGCTTATCGAAGCTATAGCTGGAATTTCTGCTGTAGCTGTATTATTCTGGGTTAGTTTTTGGGTTCTTAACAAAATAGAGACTAAAAAATGGATAGAATTCGTTAAATCAAAGGTTTGGAAAGCAACTACAACAGGCAGTGTGATGGTATTTGTCTTGCTGTCATTTTTTACAGTATATAGAGAAGGATTTGAAACTGTATTGTTTTATCAGGCAATGTTGTCTTACGCTAAACATATGGAGCTTTTTGTTATTTTGGGAATGATTATTGGCCTAACAGTAATAATCGGAGTTGCATTCATAGTCAGAAAACTGGGAAAGAAGCTACCGTTAAGAGTTCTATTTGCTTTAACCATGGGGATAGGCGCATATATGTCCATAACCTTTTTGGGAAATGCTATTCGTGAGTTTCAAGAAGTTGGATATATAACAACCACGCATTTATTCGGAATAATTCCACGCTTAGATGTTAATCTAGCAACGATGACAGGTATACATCCCACTCTCGAAACTGTTGTTGCTCAACTATGTCTATTATCTGTATATCTTGCCGGTTCAGTCTATATTCTTATTATCCAACCACGCAAAAAGAAACTTATAGAATCATCTCGCAAATCTATGTCTGATTTTAAAAAATAATTGTTATATTTGGTAAGGCTACATTTATAAATTAGTCTTACCTAATTAGGATAGCCTAATATGTATAGCTTAACTGAAATCAAGAATAATTGTGATATAGATAAAAATGAAACTATTTCTTTTTTAAATAATATCCTCGAAAATGATACATATAAAATTATTTTATCAGTTATGGAATATTCTAAAACAGTTTATCAAATGCACAAAGAAACATCTCTTCCGTTAAGTTCAATTTATAAAAGAATAAACAAACTAGAAAATCTTGGTATAATATCCATCGAAAAAATAACTATTAATAATAAAGGACGCAAATTAATTTATTATAAAAGTAAAATAAAAAACTTAACATTCAAGTTAAATGAGAAGGACGTAAGGCTTTTAATCACTTAAATTTTTAATTACACTAAATTATATTATAACAAATAAAAATTCCTAAAGTCTTTAGCAAACTCCTATGTTTATATATTAATAGTATATAAAAGAAGGAATACCTAAAGATTGGAAAAAGATTAATATGAAATTATTATATTTTAAGATTATCACGCTTTTTATGCCTTCTAATCAATTAGGCAATTATAAAAAATCTTTTAGCCTATATTACTACGACTTAGTTCGTACGTTATTTGTTACACTTGCTTTCACAGGGATACTCTCAACAGGTTGGTTCGGAATTCCATTAGCTCCACGCTATTTTACAGATGTACCAATAAATAATTTAGATATAATATTTGCAATTTTTAGTTTTTTAGGAAGTATCTGGGGTATAATGGCATATAGGGAATTTACAAAAACTAGAGATAATGTTTTGTTAGTTAGAGATCTTTGCAAAAAAATGGATCCACTTATTGGCGATTATGAATATTCAACTTTTAATCCTATTACTAAAAAATATGAATCAGGCTATTTTCCGATCGGACCAACAGAATTTTGGGACCGAGAAACTGTGGTTCCTGAGTGGCTAGATAAAGGAAAATATTGGCATATTATGCTTAGATTGCAAATTAAAAACAAAGAAATAATTCTTAAAGTTGTTAAAGACAATGATCTTCCTTTTTTTTCTGGCAAAAGAAATGTTGCAACAACATCAAGAGAGAACTTAAAAACTGATAGTAAGTTTAAAAAAAAATATCGTTATGTTGTTTGTGTTCCACAATGGTTAGTAATGAATACTGAACTGGATAATTTTTCTAGAAGTGAACTAAATGTGAATGATTCTGATTTTGGTTTGTTAATGAATGCTATTAATAAACAACTTGATTTAGCATCAAAAGACATTACAGAACATGAAAAACAACGAATTAAATATTCCTGGAAATTTAGTTCCTTACCAATTTACTTAATAAAGAGTTTACCAATTCAAATTATTTACAAAGAAATTTTTACTAAAACTGCTAAATATATACCTGCACAAAAAAAACATATTAT
>JAICEO010000069.1 GCA_025924135.1 Nitrososphaeraceae archaeon
CTAATTTTAATTGACTTTCTTGTATATGACCTTGGTGAAGCGATATAATAGACTGGCTGCATAAAATGATAATATCTCTCGATTCTTTTATTAATTGCTCTCTTCTATTTTCTATTAATTGCATTTCATCATTAATAGATTGAAGTGAAATCTTAATTTTCTCAGTTACCATATATTTATTGAATAAAGTCATAATATAGAGTTTTAATTAGTTAAGATTTTAATGAAATATACCAATTAAAACTAACAATTAATAAAAGTTTGATTATTGAATAGAAAAATACTTGGGAAACATTCGTAGAAGCAGGGGATACAGTTATGAATACTCAATTGTAAATAGACTCAATGGTCGTAATTGGATAGCCAAAAGGCTCGGAGGTTCCAGTGTAGGTCTTCCAGATATAATAGCTGTCAATAACAATAAAGCTATTTTGTTAGTTATTGAAGCTAAATCAGGAACAGGGGAATCATTGTATGTACCTAGCGATCAAATAGAAAGATGTTTTTCAATTGTTAAAATGTTTAGATATTATAATTATAAATATGTAATTTTAGCATTTAAGTTTCTTAGAAAAAAGAGAATAAAAATTAATAATGAACTATCCTATGAAAAAAGAAAACTTGTAGAATATTATAAAATTATTGAGCCGGTCTGGAAAAAAGGAAAAACTCCACAAATAAAATGTAATTATGATGGCAAAACATATTTAATTACTCGTAATGGATCAATAGAGATCAATTTTTCAAATTATAAAATGCATTTTCAAAAAAATAAAAGATATTAAATTAAATACAAATCCACTTCATAAATACCAACATGATTCATACTAAAGTACAGAATGAGAAAGATAAAAAAATCAGGGAAAAGATGTCAGAGATTGCTATTTCATCGAATCAAATGTATGAAATAGAAAATATTGGACATAGTAAATTCGGGGTAAAAAAAGTTTTAATGATGGAAAATGCAGGTTTTGGAGTAGCAGATTTTATTATCAAAAAATTTAAAAATAAATCAATTTCAAAATTAAAAATTTTGGCTATTTGTGGATCTGGAAATAATGGTGGTGATGCAATGGTTACAGCTAGACATTTAACTTGTTCAAGTATAAATCTTAAAGTAATATTTCTTGGTAACCCATCTTCAATAAAGACAGAAGAAGCATTAACAAATTTTGAAATAATTAGTAAAATGAATAAGACTATAGAATTAATAATAAGCAGTAAAGTAGATACAAAAGTTAAAAAACAGATATTAAATGCCGATATAATTATCGATGGAATTTTTGGTACTGGGATTAAAGGAGAAATTCAAGATCCACACCTATCCGTAATTAAATTGATAAATAAATCTAAAGCATATATTATAGCTGTGGATATACCATCAGGTTTAAACCCCAATACTGGAGAAATTACATCGAATGTAATAAGAGCTAATACAACAATTACATTTCATAGAATTAAATTGGGATTGTTAACTAATAAAAAATATACAGGTAATTTAATATTAAAGAAAATAGGAATACCCATAGAAGCGGAGGATGGAATAATATAATATGACCTTTAAAATAGAACAAATCCCTGTTGGAAAAATGGCAAATTTTACTTATTTAATCATAGACAATGAAGAAAAAGAAATAGCAATTGTTGATCCATCATGGGACTTAGAAAAAATTTTTGAAATAATAAATAAAAATAAATATAAAGTAACATATATTATTAATACTCATTCTCATTTTGATCATGTACTTGGAAACGATCAAATTATTGCTATCACCAAATGTAAAGTTATTCAACATAAAAATTCTCTAGAAAAACATGATATATCAGTAAATGATGGAGACAAATTTATGATTGGAAAGACAATTGTGCAAGTATTATTTACTCCAGGCCATTCAAAGGATAGCATATGTTTAATAGTTGATTTTAAAATAATAATTACTGGCGATACATTATTTGTTGGGAATTGTGGCCGTACTGATTTACCAGGTAGCGATCCGGAAGAAATGTACAACAGCTTGTTCGGAAAAATAATAAAATTAGATAATAATATGATTGTTTATCCAGGTCATAATTATGGATATAAGCCAACTTCTACGATAGAAGAAGAAAAGAAAAATAATTATGTTCTGGTTCCTAGATCAAAAAATGAATTTATAAAATTTATTACTCATGGAGAGTAACTAAATGATAGAAAAGTATAAGGATATTACAGTAGTAAACGACAAACACAGTATTGATATACTAGAATCAAATAATCCTATGTTCGTTTGTGTAATAGCATATACTGAAACAAGTGAAATTCCAGGTATTACTATTGCTGGTGCTAATAAAGATTTAATAAAATATACGCCTTCCGCTGATGCCGAGTTTCTTTATTATGGTAGATGTAAATGTATAGATGATGTACCCGCAACTCCTGATGGAAAACCAACTCCCGCCTTAATAACAAAAACAATGTTAGATATTAGTGGTATTCCTTTTATTGTAGTAGATTCAGGAGTAAAAGTAAAACCAGATATACCATTATTTTCATTTAATCTACAAGCAGGGAAAAATATCTTGAAGGACATAGCAATGGAGTCAGGAGAGGTAGAAAAAGCCTACAGATATGGAATAATGCTCGGAAAACAACTTTCTAAAAGTAATGATTTTGTAATTCTTGGTGAAAGCATTCCTGGTGGAACTACGACCGCACTTGGGGTGATGCTTTCTTTAGGTATAGATGCCGAAAATAAAATGAGTAGTAGTATGCCGGAAAATCCACATACTCTTAAAAAGACGATCGTAAGAAAAAGTATGAAAAAAAATAATATAACTTTTGGGTCATTAAAAGATAAACCTTTTGATGCTATATCTTTGATAGGAGATCCAATGATCCCTTCCGTCACGGGTATTGCTCAAGGGGTTATTGAAAATGGTGGGAGAGTAATGCTCGCAGGAGGGACTCAAATGTGTACTATTTTATCCATTTTAAAAAGTATTAATGTTAAAACTGATAAAGTCTTTATAGGTACTACAAAATATATTTTTAATGATCCTAATGCAGATTTTATAAACCTACTCTTATCTATAGATAACGATGTAGGTATTTTTGTTGTGGATTTACATTTAATTGAATCAACAAAACTAGGACTAAAAGCATTTGCAAATGGCTTTGTAAAAGAAGGAGTTGGTGCTGGTGGAGTATCAATAGCAACAATGATAAATGCGAATGGAAAACTTAACGGAGAAACTTTGTTGAAATATATTGAGAATGAATATGAGAAAAATATTGAAAAATCACATTAAACAAAATTAATATTTAATTATAGAAAATAAAAATAAATCAAAAATTGATTTATTTTACAGTCACTGATTTAGCTAAGTTTCTAGGATAGTCAGGATTAGCATTCTTTTTTAATGCCAGATAATAGGCTAATATTTGAATTGGGATAATTTCAATAATTGGATACAAATTTTCATTAACTAAAGGCAATTTAATAAAATAGTCATAAATATCATTACTTTTATTTGAAATTCCAATAATCTTTGCTCCTCTCGATTTCATCTCATGTATACTATGTAATGTATCATAATAAGTTTCGTCTTCGGGATTAAGAACTATGACGACTGTATTTAGTTCAATCATTGCCAAAGGTCCATGTTTGATTTCGCCAGCAGCTATACCTTCCGCATGAACATAAGCAAGTTCTTTAATTTTTAGAGATCCCTCTAATGCAATTGGATAGTGAAAGGATTTGCCTAGAATATAGATGTCTTGTACAGATTTTATGTCATCAGCTATTTGTTCTAAATATGAGTCATCTAGTAGAATTTCATTTAGAGCATTACCAAACGTATTTGTTGACATATCTAATGATTTTTTATTTACACATAAGTTCTTTATAATAGAGTATAATGTTGCTAATTGTGCGGTAAAGCTTTTTGTTGCAGCAACACCCATTTCTGGTCCACAATTTATAGAAACAAAATGATCGCTTAATCGAGATAAAGAAGAGGTTGGTATATTTACGATGGAAAGAATTTTTGCTTGAGACTCTTTAGCTATCTTAACCGAATTTAAAACATCTGCTGTTTCACCACTTTGAGAAATAGCGATTAATACTGAGTTTTCATCAATAGGTGCAGACATATATTCAAACTCACTTGACATTATTATTTCCGTTCTTATCTTTGCAAATTTATAGAAAAGATATTTTGCTAATAATGCCGCATGATAGCTTGTACCACTTCCTGTAATAAAAATATTTTTACAGGAAGAAATAAGATCTGCGGCTTTTTGAATAGATAGTTGATCAATCTGGAAAGCCATAGGTATAGAATTTTTTTGTTGATGTATTTCTTTGATTGTATAGTGTGCATACTTTCCTTTATCAATATCTCCCAATTCCCAAGCGACTTGAGTTATAGGTCTGGATACCTTGTTACCATTAAAATCGAATAAGTTTACACCTTGATGATCCATAATAACTATGTCATGATTGTCAAGAAATATAGCTTTGTCGGTATATTCTAAGAAACCTAATACATCGCTGGAAATAAAATTCCCATCATTTCCCATTCCAATAATTAACGGTTCATCTAATCTTGAACCAGCTATCAATCCAGATTTGAAAATTGCAACAAATGCATAAGAACCTCTTAATTGCTTACATGTTTCAATAATAACCTTTTTGACATCATCAAACTTTTTGAGGTAGGTTTCTATTAAGTGTGCAATAACTTCACTATCAGTTTGACTTTGAAAAATATGTCCTTGCTTTATAAGAGTATTCTTTAGTTGTTGATAATTATCAATTATTCCATTATGAACTACAACTATATTATTTGTACAATCTGTATGTGGATGTGCATTTAATTTAGTTATGCCTCCATGAGTAGCCCATCGTGTGTGTCCGATTCCTATTTGTCCAGGCATAGTGTTTAATTGTAAAGAGTTATCAACATCCAGGACTTTTCCTACGTCTTTCCGCAGCAGAATTCTGTCTCTTTCAAGGGTAGCGATTCCAACACTATCATATCCTCTATATTCCATTTTCTTTAAACTTTCAATTATAACCGATGCAGCCATACACTTACCCATATAGCCTATTATAGAACACATAAACTATATCAAATAGAATTAGTTTAAATAGTATATTCATATTTATGCTATACCACTATAAAAATCATTATAGTTATAATACTAAACTTGAACTTAAGGTATAGGAAAGCCACTATGATAATTAATAACCGGTATAAAACATTTTATAGGAAATAAATGAAGCTAGAGGATGAGAAAAAAGACGATAATTTCGTATGGAAACGGCAATACTATAAGTAAAAAAATCTTGATGCTTGAAAATGTAACCGATATTAAAATTTTATCAAATAATATTGCATGGAAAATAATAGAGTTATTATCATCAAAACCTATGTATCCTGCAGAAGTAGCAAAGGAATTAAAGCTTTACGATCAAACAGTCTATTATTATATTAGAAAATTAGCTAGAATCGGAGCAATAGAACAAGTAGGAACACGTTTGATCAGAGGAGGTACAGCTAGGCTTTTTTCAGCTTCTAGTCCTTCATTTGGTTTAGAACTTGAAGGAAACGCAGAGAAACTTGAATCTCCTAATAACACAAAATATGAAAAAAGAAAAAATATTCCTGACATATTAAAAGAGTTTTATGAAAATAACTCTTTTTCTGGGTTAATAGTTGTAGGAGCACCCGATCCTCATGGTCCTTACAAATCTTCTTCACGGGATGGACATTATGCCGTGCATTTGAGTTTTTATTTGGGAACTTTATCTGAATCATATACTTCGGGATTCATAGTTAAATTGGATGTAGATGCGAAAGCGGAAAAGGATATTGATAATAGAAATTTAATATTGATTGGCGGACCTGGTACAAATATTGTTACTTCAGAATTTAACAGATATCTTCAGATTAAATTTAATGAAGATAATTATTGGTCTGGATTAACTGACCAGTCAGGAAGAATATTTAATATGGACAATCATGGACTAATTGCTAAAATAAACAATCCGTATAACAAAGATAAAAAGATCCTTATTCTAGCAGGTGTAAGAAGTATAGGAACAAAAGCATCAGTTATTGCATTAACCAATTATGGAAATAAAATATCTGATAATTCTTCAACTGATAATCAATTGGCATTAGTTGTTCAAGGGTTCGACATGAATGCCGATGGAAAAATAGACCATGTTGATATTGTTTCTTAATTATTAACTGCTTGGTATATTGTGAGAGGGATTCATAGGTTGAGGTCTTAAGGCAATTTTTGATTCTTCATCTTTCTTGACGATGTATCCAGGGATATTAATAATCCTTTCACCGATTGATACATGACCGTGCACTACCAACTGCCTAGATTGCTGGGGAGATTTGGGATTATCCTTTTTCATAATGATGGTCTGCAATCTTCGTTCTAGAATATCTTCAAGTTTTAAATTAAGAATATCATCTAGAGTTGCAGAATCTTTTACTAATCCAAGTCTCTGTAAATAGTTTAATAGTTTAGTTTCTTGTGTCTGTCTTGCTTCAATTGTTAAAGCTAATAGTTCACGTGCTTGATTTCTTATATCTGCAACTTTAGTTTGTGCCTTCCATAATTCACCTTTGCTTCTAAGACCATACGATCCTATAAGATACAACTCTGAACTTAACTGATCAATAGTCCATATCTGACGCGGTCTACGAAAAGTCTTTCTTGATTTCTTCGGGTCTCCCATTATTCACCACTCTTTTGTGTTTTTGGTGGAGCTTGGGCTGTTTTACGTACTCCGACTGCACTAGCTCTTCTACCAGTCGTACGTGTGCGTTGACCTCTTACACGTAATCCAAACATATGTCTATAACCCCTCCAGCTCATAATGCTTTTCTCTCTATCTATATCATTTGAAACAATAAAATCCAAATCTGAAGTAAGTAGATGAATATTGGAACCTGTATCCATATCTTTTCTCCTATTGAAATAGAAATGGGGAATACCTATTTTACCGGGATCTTTAAGGGCGTTCTCTATCTCAGTTAATTCTTTATCAGTTAAAAGACCCACTCTTATGTATGGGTTAATATTTAATTTTTGAAGTAATACTTGAGCGAAATTATAACCAACCCCTTTAACTTTACTTAACGCTACAGTTATTTTTTTATCCCCCTCAACATCTTTACCCATAATTCTAACAATGTGTTTATAGTCTGCTGTTGACAACTCTTAAAGTTAGAGTCTAGACCTAAATAAAAATCATACTAGGAGATAATTAACAGATAATTAACGTAATTGTTTATAATCCAATAAATGCTCGTTTAAATAAATTAAATCAATTAGCTCTTCTTTAAAATTATAGATTATATACTTTTATTCATACGAAATATCGAATTATAACTACATACATCAAAAAGATTCTAACAACAAAATGAAAAGTTAATGACTCGAAGATAAGAATATTTTCGCGGGTTAAGAAATAGAATGATCTAATAAATCCTAAATTTCTTATTAGTATATATAATGACTACTACTGACTAACATTATCTAATTCTATTAACAATGTTTAAATTTTGTTTTTGTAAGCAAGAAATCTATTGAATTTTAAAGATATTGAGAAAATGGTATTAGACTCTTACAACTCTAATCCCACATATAATGAAATATTTCCTGGTGTTCCACAAAATTATAAAGAAATTAAGACATTAAAAGATCTACTCGAAATTAATTACAGACATGCTAAAGTCGATAATCAGATTCGAGGGAATTTAATAATGTTTCTTAAAAAAGGTATAAATCCATACCGTGGAATCATTGGATATGAGGATGACGTAATACCATCAATAAATAGAGGTATTCTTGCTGGTCACGATCTTTTATTAGTAGGACAAATAGGTCAAGCGAAAACGAAATTATCTGAAGCGATATCTCAAAATTTGTTATCACCAATACCCATAATTAGAAAGTCTCTAACAAATGATATTCCAACAACAATTAGAGCTGAACAAATGATTTCTTTATTAGAGGACAAAGAGGTTATGCATTATTCTCCCAGCTTCACTGTTTCAAAAGAAACAGAAGATACTATTAGAAATAATGGATTAGATACCAAAATAGATTGGATTAGTGGATCGGAAAGATATAGGTACATTTTAGCAACTCCCGATATTTCAGTTAAAGATTTAGTAGGACAAATTGATGCCATCAAAATAGCAAAAAAAGGGGTCGAGATTTATAACCTAGAATCATACTCACCAGGTCAGCTATTACAAGCCAGACATGGAATATTGTGTATTGATGAATTGCCTGTTTTAGATCCTAGAAAACAAGTTTCTTTATTGAGCGTGTTGCAGGAAGGTAGATTTACTACAGGTTCATATCCTGTTTACTTCGAGCCCGATCTCAAAGTAATAGCTACCTCAAATCCAATTGATTATACTCATTCTGGAAAAATAATAGAACCTTTGTTTGATAGACTTCGAAGTCATATTGAGACACGTTATCCTGTAAAACTAATTGATGAAATGCTTATAATAATTCAGGAAATGAAACTAAGTGATCCAAAAAATGTTATTTTACCTATCTTCATTTTGAAAGTCCTTGCCATGATCACACAATTAGCTAGAACAAATTCAGAAATTAACCAAGACACAGGGGTAAGTGTTAGAATGTCAGTTCATTCCACTGAGGCTATAATTAGTGAGGCTGAGAGAGTACGATCTTTAATTTATAACGTTAAGGCAGTACCTAGATTTTCAGATATTAATAGTATACATCAAACATCGAAATTTGAATTATCTGAATTAGATGATAATAATCAAAATAGATTAGATATTTTAAATAAATTGATTTCAGAAGCAATAAAGGCTACTGCCAGAGAATATATCCAAAACATACAGAACGAAGACATTGTGCTGTTAAAAAATGAATTTGGTGAGAATAGGAAATTTATAGTGTCACAAAATCTTTTAGGAGATAAGAGCAGTAATTCCACTGATAATTATGAAAATCAATTAAAAAATTTCCCGACTTTTTTAAAAATAGTTGATAGAATGATAGAAATAGAGGAAAACGAAAAAAATGTTTTTATCAAAAATATAGAATATAACAGAATTGATCTTAATGGACTGTCATTTTCTAGTATACAAGATAAAGAATATAGAGCATCGATAGTAGAGTTAATACTTGAAGGGTTAAGAAATTTAGATATTCCAATTCTTGATAGAAGGGAAAAGGGAGTATATGAAAATGTTCACTAATAAGTCAATAGATTTTATTTATTATCCTTTTACAAAAGAATTAGATAACACTGCAAATAAAAAGTTTGAAGATCTAGAAGAACGTAACATAAGTAATGATACGTTTGACGAGTTACTAAAATCTCTAGGAAGAGAAGTTCTTAAAGAGAAAACACCTTCTTTACAAGAATTAGAACAAACTTTACAAGAGGTTATTAAAAAAAAAGAAAAGAATGATAAATTTAAACAAGAAAACAATTTTAAGGATACAGATGAGTTAAATGTATCTTCAGACAGCACTATAAAATCGAATCTACCCATTGTTACCCACCTTATAAGAAAAGGTTATTTAAAAAATTCTCAAAAATGGTTAAGCAGTAAAGGATTTGTAAATATTGGTGAAAAAATATTACAAGATATTTTGAAGGAACTAAAAAAAGGAGATTTTGGGATACATGAATCCAAAAACTTTGGATATGGATCACTACTATTAGACACTACAAAAAAATATGAGATGGGTGATGATATTAGATTAATTAATATTCCAAATTCATTATTAAACTCAATTCATAGGCTAGCAAGAGAAAATGGTAAAGTCGAAATACCGATACAATTAGATATTGAAGATTTTGAAGAATACGAAACCATCCAAGAGGTTAGAATTTCGATAGTATATTGTATAGATCTTAGTTCTACAATGAGATATTCAACTTTGTACGGGGATTTAAGTAGAATAGAAGCTGCTAAAAGAGCACTATGGTCTTTGTATATTCTACATAAAAAATATTTTCCATCAGACATAATTAACATAATAGGATTCGGTGCTTTAGCTTCTAAAATAGATCCACCAGATATTCCCTATTTAAAAACTTTTGAACCGGGGGTTGATTTCCTTCATTATACGAATTATCAAGCGGCATTAAGACTAGCTAAAAAAATGTTACAAAAAAACTCTGTAGAAAATAAAAGGATAGTACTTATTACTGATGGTCATCCTAGCGCATGTTTTATTGATAATGAAAAAGAGCAGCAAAAAATACTCTCGCAAAGACCCTACTCTCATTTTTATATTCCAGATAAAAATACAATTAATTCTATTAAAAAAAGTCATGAAATGAATTTAGATATACATTCAGGCAGATTAGTGTATTTGTGCTATAGGTATAGACAAGTTGATCAATTCATAGGTGAACGTACTATAATTGAAGCCAAAAAATGTTACAAAAAAGGAATTCAGATTGATACTATAATGATAAGTGAAGAAAACTCTATGTTGAGTTATGTAAATGAAATGGAGAAGTACGTAAAAGGAAGATCATATTATATTAATCCCGATTCAATAGATAAGATGTTATTAACTGATTATATAAATAATAAAAAGAAGATTATACATTCACAAGATAATTTCTAATACTTAATTAGTTAATTTATAAATTAAACTCAAGCTGTAATATTAACAATGAGTAATGTAGTGGAGGAAACTATCAATTATTTAGACTGGAATCAATCTATGGATATATTAAAAAAAGCTTACAAAATAAATCTTTTTGCTCTTATAATTGGTCCTAAGGGAACTGGAAAAACGTCATTGGCAAGAAAATTTGCCTCTGAACTTAATAAGAATATTTTTTCAGTAAACTTTAGTCTTAGAACAAGGGAATCTCATTTAGTTGGAACCAAAACTATAGAAAATGGTGAAATCAATTTTGTAGAGGGAATTTTGATCAGGTCTATGAAAGAAGGAGGAATTCTTTATTTAGATGAATTAAATGCTGCAGAACCAGATATGCTCTTAAGATTAGATGAAGCTTTAGATGATAGGAGACAAATAATATTGAAGGAAGCAGAAGGTCAAATTATTAAAGCTAGTGAAGGATGGTTTGTAGTAGCTACAATTAATCCTTTATCGCATGTTGGCACTAAAGAATTACCACCGCAACTTTTAAGCAGATTCCCAATTAGGCTAAATTTAGATTACCCACCAGAGGAAACTGAACTTGAAATTATTAAACAACACACCATAGTAGATAATGACAATTTAATTAATATTCAACGTGCTATAAAATTAGCAAGAGCATTAAGAGAAGCAGCTGGGGTAGAAGAATTATTTTATGGTCCTAGTTTAAGAGAAACAATTGCATTTACTAAATTACTCAATATTGGTACCGACCCTAAGCTTGCAGCTGAAATAGTTTTTGCAAATGCCTATAATCAATGGGGAGATGTAGAGTATAGAAAAGTCATGGATATGGTTATTTCGATATTCGGTTGATAATGTGATATTGGATAATAATAAAAAATATTTAAGAAATGATATTCTGCTAGACATAGCTACATTTCTTGCACGTAGGTGGTCTAATAATGCAAAAGTCATTGTTACACTTTCTAAAGATAGACCTCCTCAGACAGATATTGAAAAACAACAGATTATCATACCAACATTAAATTATTTTCATGGTGAAGAATTTCAAAGATATAG
>JAICEO010000070.1 GCA_025924135.1 Nitrososphaeraceae archaeon
CAACAACCACCAACTCTAGATAACCAACAACAACAACCACCACAAATTCAACAACAACAACAACCACCACAAATTCAACAACAACAACAACCACCACAAATTCAACAACAACAACCACCACAAATTCAACAACAACCACCAACCCTCGAAAATGATACTTCTGGCTCGACTAGATTACCATCAATAGATGAAAAATCACCTACCAAAGGATTATTTCCTCCCTTTCAGTTACCCTCTCTTTTTCCTTAATCCATACTATTTTTATTTTTAAGTACTATAAGATTGTAAGATGATGAATGTTAAGTTGGACCAAAATACCTATATGCTTTTGACCCTTAAACGGTTTTTTGGGGTAATTTTTCCTTTCACTAGTAAAATAAAAATTCCTTATTCAACAATCGATCAAGTTTTAACAACAGAAGTTAAAATGGATAAAACTAAAACAATTAAGGTTGTCGGTATATCCACAGCAAATAGAAATATCGGAATATTTTATGTTGTAGGCAAAGGGAAGGTATTATATGCATTTTATCGCAAAAATAGATGTATTACTCTAAAGTTAAATGATGAATTCAAATATAAAGAAGTAATTGTAGAAGTTGAAAATAAACAAATAATTGCTGATGAAATTATTAGACGTATTAAAGAAAATAAACAACAATGGTATAAATAAATAAATATGATAGTACAACTCCTTGGTAAACGAAAATTGTCTTTAAAATAAGGTTTATATTTTTATGTTCTATTAATATATAATAATATTTTAAGCTACCAGACCCATAGTGCATTCGAATAATTTGAATATGATAAAGGTAAAAAAAATAAATTAATAAAAAGTGATACTTGTAAGTATTCTACATACAATTTTCGAAACTAAAAATTTTCTATTTTAATTATATCTAATAGTTTCTAATGTGATTATTGGATTACAATTCATTTGAACTTTTAATCCATTGTTATATATTCACATTTTTTCTTTTTCTACTAATGAATTATTACCAACATTTTTCCATATTGTTGATCGCTTTTGTAGCATCAATATTTGTTTTTGGAAATATAGACCAGGTATTTGATTCAGTTTTTGCACAATCTCAAGGGGATAATGGAGATTCGATTTATCCATACCCTGTACTTCATAAAATTGAGATGTCTGTGCATAAAATTGAAAAATCGAATGGAGGTGGAGATCTTTATGGGTATCAATTAGATCGACATCTTCTTTTTAACGCAAATACTGGTGAATTTTTAAATAATATTACAAAAAAATACTCTTCTGGACCTACTATTCCCGGACCTTCCATACTTATAGAAGAAGGGGATTCGGTTGAAATAACTTTGACAAATCCTAAGGAAACAGGAGCACCAGGTATGGTTTCCATTCATGTGCATGGTATTCATTATTCAATAGCAAGCGATGGAACCCTAGGTATCTTAAATGATTTGCGTGATGAAGGTGTCAAACCTGGACAATCAATAAAATACCACTGGACAGCTGGCCCAGGCACAGCAGGGACATGGCCATATCACGATCATACTTTAGGACTAGATTTAGGCCACAGTAATTCACCAGGAACAAATATGAATGGAGCAGAAACAATAGGATTATTTGGGACCTTAGTGATTGATAGTGCTTCAGGAAAAACAGTAGGTTTAATCGATGAGAAACCAACAAAAATAGATATTGCAGATATATCAAAGGAAGTTCTGTGTTATGTTACGGATGATGCTTTTTGGTGTGACCAAATAGATTACAGAAATAATGCGATGCGAACTGCCTTATGGGAAAACCCTACTATTGGTCTGAAAGATGGAGACTTAATCAGATTTCATTTATACGGGATGGGAACAGATTTTCATATTTTTGAACTTACAGGATACCAATGGTTAGAACCTGGCACTACTAACATAATATCGAAGAAAAAATTTGGTCCTTTAGAAAATCATGTTTTCACCATTCAAGGTAAAGATGGAATCGCTGAATATCGTGACATTTTAAATTCTATATCTGGCATGAAAGGTGAGTTCAGAGTTGATAGTGTGGGAGAGAGTATTCCGGGAAAATCACCAATAAATTAATGGAGATCATGAAAATGAACAATTTATTAAAAAATATTATAATGTGTATTTTTGCTGTAATTTTATTAACTTCCACTTTAATTTTGGGAGTACAAAACGGCATTAATATAGTTAAGAATGAAAATAGCGGAGAAGAAAAACATAGTATTCTGCCAAATTCTATAGCTGAAAATGATAATGTGAAATTAACAAGTGTCCATCCTATTATCCAAACAGCAGAAGCGACTACGGAAATCGATAATAAGGGAATCGATCATAAAATAAAATCTGAAGGATATGCAAAAAAAATTGATTATAATAAAGGGGAGTTAGATTCAAATCTTGAGTTAGGTTCTGAAAATGACACAGATACTCAATTTAACAAGGTAAATGAGGTGACGATAAAAGCAGAAAAATTACAAAATGGTCAATATGCATATAGATTGTTGAAACATATATTGTATGACGGTGAATCAGCGGAAGATCTAACGAAGAGATACTCAAAGATTCCAACTATTCCTGGCCCATCAATAGAAATGACACAAAATGATGTATTAATTCTTCATTCGATAGATGAAACGGGGCTTAAAAAAACTCAAGAAATAAGGGCGGAAAAACCTGGTACTTTTGAGTATTATGGAGAACACTATAGAACACTAGGCTTATTCGGTGCATTAATAATAAACCCCGTTGAAAAAGTCCCCGCTCAAATAAATGGGGAAGTAGTGAACGTTAACACAGACGAATTAGAAAAACAATATGTATTGTTTATGGTCGGATCTACATTTTGGGGACAAGAAATAGATTCAAACCATAACCAAAAACCATTATGGACTAACCCTACTCTAGGAGCTGACCTGAATCAATTAGTAAGATTTCATATCCTTGGTGCAGCACATCAACATACTTTTCATCTTCATGCGCACAGATGGCTTGATCCTGGCACAACTAACATCATTGATACCAAATTAATTGATCCACAATCAAGTCATTGGTTCATAGTTGAAGCAGGGGATAAGGTAGGCATAGGAACTTGGCAATATCATTGTCATGTATTTGCTCATATGGAAGCAGGAATGATGGGAGAGTTTAAAGTAGGACCAGCCGGTAGTGATACTCAAAGTATTCCAGGTATGTCACCATTTGTTGAATCTGGATCATTTACTGAAAGTCAAAGTAATGCAGATACCTCTAAGTCAGAAAACTCATTCAGTTCTCAAGGAAATTTCATAACCTTTGATATAACTGATGACCCAGGACAGTGGTTTAGAAATGTCGGTGGAGAATTACTTCCCGGTATAACCAAATCGTTAGGAATAGTGGAAACCAAAGGAACAGCTCATTTTATTATGTCAAGTACAAACACTGTACATACCATATCAAGCCTTCTTTGGCCAACTGGTGCTCCAAATATGCCTTTTGATCAACTAACATCTTATCGTGGAGGTGGGATAGTTGAGCTGGAAAAACCTGGATTATATATGTTCACTTGTAAGATCCATCCATATATGCTGGGAGGAATGATTGTAGATGATCCTGAAACAAAAGAGCTAGATCTAGGTAATAAATTAACCTTGAATACTAGAACAGAGCTTGACCCAAATGAGGAAAATGGGTTCGCTACCGCATCAGCGCTCTTAAGAACATTTTTAATAGCAAATAATCCTAATAATTGGCAAGACTATAGTGGTGATAATCCAACTTGGAACTTAGAAATTCCAAACATTGATATCAAATTTGGAGACAAGAAGACAAATCTTAAAACATTCCTTTTAAGTCCGATTGGAGGCAATGATACCCTTCCACTCAACGCAATTCAACACCCTTCCAAGCCGGGGATTGGTGAAGTTTGGATAGATACACAATTTGAAAAAACTGCTAACAAATCAAAACCCGGTTCCGCTACCGAAGTCAACGTAGAGAATTGGCAAGTTGAAAGAAAAGTTGCTTTACCACACATCAACCTAAATAATCCTCACAATATGTGGAGTGATTCCCAACAGGATATAATTTATCAAACACAGTGGTCTGACAATAGACTTAGTGCTTTTGATAGACATTCTGGAAAATTACTTGATGACATAAAAGTAGGTGATGCACCTTCACATGTAATTACAAATCCAATAAACGATTTGATCTATGTTTCTCTAAGTGGAGACAAAGGGGTAGCTGAATTGAAATTCAACAAGGACAATAATAAATTCGAATTATTGAGAATAATACCTATGCAGGAATCTGGACAAAACCCAACATCGCCTCATGGTCTATGGATTACCCCAGATGGAAGAAAAATGATTACTCCCAACCATTTTACAGATGATACATCTATAACTGATTTCTCAAGCAATTTAAGAGAGGGAAAAATTCAAAATCGAACAGAAACTGGGCATATGCCTATTGCTACAGGAATGATGCCCAATGGAAAGACTGCCTATGTATCGGATTTCCTCTCAAGTACAATAGATGTTATAGATTTGAATAAAGGAAGTGTCATAAAAACAATAGATTTACCAGATAAAGGAAATGCTTTACCTATTCAGACTCCTGTAAGTCCGGATGGACAATATGTTGTGACTGCTAACACATTAACAGCAACCATTGCTATTATTGATACTGATACAAATAACATTGTAAAAACTCTACCATGCGATCCTGGCTGTCATGGAGTAAATTTTGGAGCTAAAGAAGGAGGAGGTTATTATGCATATGTAACAAGTAAATTCTCTAATAGGTTGATTGTTGTTGATGGAGACCCTAATAATGATGGGAATCCTGAGGATGCTAAAATTGCTGGAAATGTATTGTTAACAGGAAAATACGCTAGTAATGGCAGTCCATTGTTTAATACCGATGATGAAATAGTAAAGTACAATGGTATGGGAGGACAAGGTGTTTATCCAATACCCAATGTTAATCCTGGTTGGGTAGAAAAGTTAGGGTTAAGTTGGAATCTAACATCGGAGCAAAGAGATCCACTCACTTCATTTAATCAATTAAATAATCAACCGATTCAAGCAAACAATAATGATAGTTCAACTAAAAATGAAGATTCTAACGATGAATCAATGCAATCTCAACAAGAACCGACAACATCACAACTTATAGAAGAAAAACTCTCTGAATTACAGCAACAATCAGTTACTCAAGCGATGGCTCCCAACATGGTTACAGAACAAGCAAAGAATCCTTCATTTGAAAAATTGCAAAAATTGAAAAATATTCTTTCTTTGTTACCTGTTCCTACCCCATAATTTTTTTGAGTAAAATTCTTTTTTCAATTTCGCATTCAAATTTAAGAATTATTATTTAATAATAGGAATGATCGACAACAAAATACATGTAATAATTACATATTATTTAATCAATAAAAAATATTTTTATTCTGCTATTCATTTATTTTAGAAATTTTGCTCTTGATTCTATCTATTATTATTTATTTCTAGTATAAGATTGCATATTTCTTTAAATCAAATAGCAGAATAATTTTTTGATCTCTTTAGATATGTTTACAGAAAATTTTATTTATTATAAAAAAGGATTACTCAAGTATTGATCAAGCCTCAATTTTTTGTTTGATTGCTTTAGGAGTTATTTTTTGAAAATATTTGAATTCTAGAATTCCCTGTATCACATACAAAAATCCTTCCTTTAGGATCTATTGCGATATCTTCAGGGCGTTTAAATTGCCCGTCGCCCGTTCCTTTAGAGCCAAATTTAGAAATGAATTTTCCAGTTTGATCAAAAATCTGAACATTCGTTGCTATTTTATCAACTACAAATACTAAATGAGTTTTTTCATCAATATCAATTCCTGGAAAGGTGAGTGAAAATTTTCCTGATCCATTTCCATATGAACCCCACTGAGTCACTAAATTAAAATCTTTGTCTAAAACTTGAACTCTGGAATTTCTCATGTCAGTTATATACATATTATTAGCAGCATCAAAAACTATGCCATGTGGTCTATAAAACTGGCCAGCTTCTGAGCCTCTTGTTCCAAGAATCTTTATGAATTTCCCATTTTCGTCGAATTTAATTATTTGATGACTATTTTTATCGGTTAAATAAACATATCCGAAACTGTCGATTGAAACCTGATGGGGCGTTCGTTCGGCTCCTTTTCCTCCAGTATCTTCAAAACCCCATTTTAATAAAAATTTTCCATCCGAAGTAAATTTCTGAACACGATGGTTTTTTAACTCCAAGGTATACACATATTCACCTGACGGATCAACTGCGATATCATGCAATTTGATGAATTGTCCATCTTCCGAACCTTCCTCTCCCCATTTTAATAAAAATTTTCCATTAGAGTCATATTTTTGAATCCTATTATTTCCGGTATCGGTTACATATACATTTCCCTCTTTATCTATGTCAAGGCTGTGAGGAGCAATGAGTTGTCCATTTTCACTTCCTTTGCCTCCAAACATAGTTAAAAATTGATAATCATTAAAGGAATTTACACCTACTGCATCCTTAAAAAGGCAAGTTGCACTAACAAAGAAAATCAAAGACAGAAAAATTGAGGTGGTAGCCAGATCCATGTTTGAAAGAATGAATTCATCTTTATAAAAGATTATTATAAATTTATATTTTTTTATCTAAATTCTTATAAAGTGAGATTAATAGAAACTTTTTAAAATAGCAATAGGACGTGATAAAAATGAATGATAATTTTCTTATTATCGCCTTTTCTAAAATTCTTATATATCGTACAAAGGTAGAGTTATTGATACGATGAAAGAAATTCTTAATGACTTAATTATTTTGACATTCTTTCTCTTTCTCGCTTCCTTTTGTGTATTAAACATATATAGTATCTCTGGAGAAGAGGATGATTTTTTTGGAATCTTTCCTGAAGACTATTATGATCCAGGTGATTATGGACCAGAGTCATCACCTCCAGAACAATTGAATGATGATGAAACAAATCCGATAGAAAGGCCAACTCATGATAATTTTGGAAAATCAACAAATATGCCATCGGAAAAGGAAAATAATAATATCAATTTTATTGCTGCTGGGGATTGGAATTGTAATGTAGAAACGAAGAAAACAATAAAAAGGATTACACAGTTACAACCTGAACTTGTACTGGGGCTTGGTGATTATACTTTGGAAAATATTTCTCCTCAATGCTGGTTTGACATCTCAAAACCCATTGATGATATAATCAGAATAGCTATAGGTAATCATGATCTAGATTACCAGAGCTCTTATTATCAATTATTAGATCATTATAATTTGTACAAACCTTACTATTCATTTAATTTTCAAAATATTCACTTTGTAACTATTTCTACAGATCATCCATTTGAAAAGGGAAGTATTCAATATGATTTTTTACAATATGATTTAGAAAAATCCTTACATGATAGTTCAATATTATGGAGAATTGTATTCCTACACAAACCACTATATACAGCCTCAGATTTTGATGAAAAAGCGTCTGAAGAATTGAAAACAACATTCCATAAATTATTTGAAAAATACCATGTTGACCTTGTATTATCCGGTCATACACAATACTATCAAAGATCTCTTCCGCTTTCATATAACAATGATAATCCCTCCTATCCTGTTGTAATGGATAAAATTAATTCCGATTATAGAGATAACCAAGGAATAATTTTCTTGACTGCTGGTACTGCTGGTGATGAATTACATAAGATTGATTATATTCTTCCTTATTATGTTATTCAAGAGAGATATTTTGGTTTCCTAAATTTTGACCTACGAAATGATGGACAAACTTTAGTAGGTACATTTTATGATACGGAAAATCTTGGGATAGTGGATAAATTTGAGGTTTCTAAGGGTAGGATTGGAGAAAAAATATACTCTGACGAAAATTCTCAGAAGGAGTATAATAATAAATATTTTTCTTATCCTGAAGAAAAATCATGGATTTTTAATAATCGTATTCATTTAACCGGCAATCAGGCAGAATACGATAAACTTCCAGTTGACTCTTAAGAAGAAATTACAGAGTATCTTTTTATATTTATATCGAGAATCTTTTATGATTTGAGCACATCTCCTTTAATAAAGAATATTCAGATTAGGGTTGAAAGGACCTTAAAACAAGGACCTCCTATTGATCTTTCTACAATAAAATGTAAGCAATATTTAAGGAGACACATTAACAATAAAACTAGACTTGTAGTTCTTTGTGTAGATTTGGTAGGATCGACAAAACTAACTTTATCACTTACACCACAGGAATTAATTTCAATAATTAATATTTTCTCAACCGAGATGAGTATGATAATTTCAGGCTACGGAGGCTATGTTTTAAAATATGTAGGAGATGCAGTTATAGGAATATTTCCAGCTGATTTTGATTCACAGAAAGCGTGTATAAATTCTATCATGTGTGCAAAAACTATGATAAATATTATTACCCAGGTTATTAATCCTGTCTTTAATAATAAGTTACCTCTGATAGAGATTAAGATAGGTATCGACTTGGGCGACTAGATGATAGTATTATACGGCAAAAATGTCGAGATAGCTCATATCGATATTATTGGCTCCGGTATAAGTATCACGGCGAAAATAACAGCATTAGCCAAGCCAAATCAAATTCTTATTAGTGAGAATATTTTTAATACCATTGAAAAGGTTACAAAAGATTTAAGTTTGAAAAAATTAGAGACAGAGAATAGAAACTGGGATTATAAAAATATCAAAACAAATAAAATTTTAAATGCCTATGTATTAAACTAAGAAATATTTTATTTGTTATTTATATTTGTCCACTAAAAAATTACATATAATGACAAAAATTTCTTAGTTTTTAACACGTTCTTTGGTAAAAAATACATCACTGACGATTATAGATTTCAATAGTTATTGATTTCAATAATATAATATCACTGTGATTTTACTAAGGAAATACGACATCTTTCTCTCCAGTTATCTCGAATATTATCTGCTTTGAACGATAATGAAGTTAAGTATCTTCAATAATGGTATATCTTATGGACTACCATGTCTAAATTCTTGAATAGATAAAGCTTAAGGTATCCAGAACGTCACACTTATATGTACAGTGGTTCTACCACCCGACTCCATCTCACACCAGCACAAAAGAACAGCATACTGAAAGTAATGAAAAGTACAACACCACAGAAAAGAAATATTATCGCAGATTATTAGCAGTACTCTACAAGAATAACGGTAGGACTTTTGCAGACATTGCAAAGGAACATGATGTGAGTATCAGGTCAGTTCAAAGATGGATATCAGCATACATCCAGATGGAAACCTAAGGGAGAGAAATAAAGAAAACAAGTAGTACAAAATCCCGCATAACCACAGATGAGAAGGATAGAGAGATTATGCTTTCTGTCCTTTTCAACGATCCCAATATCTTTGGTTACATCAGAAACACTTGCAGTCTGGGGTCGCTGGCAAACAAAGTGTCTTACAGAAGAACTTGATATTCCTACTAGTTTCAGACATCTACAAAGAATATTGAAAGATGGGTGTTAGATGTAAAATACTAAAACTGGAACTTACACGGTTCGGGTTATAACAAGGGAAAGAAAAAAGTATAGAACTACTAAAAAAAATAGCTCACTGTAACACATCTTCCAAAGAGGGGTCCGTATCTCAACCCAAATGAAAGAAAAGTAAATAAGAAGAAGAGAAAATCAAATCAGATGTATGTGCAAATAGATTCTATACCAGTATAGAAGAACAAAAATATATAGTATCAGAATACCTAGATAAGAGATTTGGAAGAGGAAATAGGACATTCATGGTGACACTTGACTTACATTATACTGTAAAGGATTAAAGAGTATGAATCTGATCTTTGCTGGGCAACTTGAACATAATTATAATTATAGCCATCATTTTCATCTTAATCAATTAATTGAAAATCCATCCTATCACCCAATTTGAGGTGGTGATTGTTTGCAAATCCCGCTATAGTTTCTAATACATATAACGATTCTTTTATGGGAGTATAGCTAGGACAATAAAATGCTATTTTACACGGCTTTAGTTCTTTTTCTATATGGACGATGGAAAAGTTTTCGTCTAACCATATGATATCAATTGGAAAATGCATGTTTTTCATCCAGAACGAGGCTTTTGTAGGCTCTCCCAAAAAAAACAACATTCCTTGATTTTCATTCATAGAATTTTTAATCGATAGTCCATCCTGTTTTTGTTTATCTGTAAAGGCTATATCAACAAAGACCTTCACGTTGTCTATAATTACATATCCTTTTAAATAATTCGAATCATTAGTCTGAGTATATTTTAAGCTGTCTGGTATACGGTTTTCCTCATAAGCAAATACAAATAATTTTTCTGTTTCTATAATTGTAAATGAGTATTGAAATAGAAAACCAAAGAGAAAACCTAATAATGATGCATTTAAAATTTTGAGGATCAACAATTTGTTACCTAAGGATAAAAACCTAAGTAATTCAATCATTATCTATTAAACAATTCGTCCTTCTTTTTGTTGAAATTCACCAACCATACCCTTAGTGAGTAAATTCCCACAATTTCTACAATATTTTGGAATACTCTCTTGGTTAAAATTAATACTAGGATAAGATAGTGGTATTCCACAATTAGAACAAAAAATAGTTTTCGAGTCATTACTATTATGGTAGTAATAATTGTGCTGGACAGTTGTGGAGTATTCTTTCTTTTTGGTTAGAAGTGGGATTGTCTTCACATTTTCCCAATTACAACCTAGTTCGTCATATACTTTGATAATAACAAATACAAAGATTAATTCTATAATAATTGAAATAAGAAATAGCTGAAATTCCATTTCACTTTTGATAAAAGAATAGAAGGTTTGAACTATGATGATAGTAAGTAAACTTATAGCTACGAAAAAAAGAAGTGAGTATAATTGATTTGAGATTTTAACCATTTAGTATAAAATATCAATGACAACAAACTAAAATAATACTATGATCAATTTTTTAAATCATTTGATCAAATCTTATTTTCTAGAGTAGTCAAAGCTAACATTTTCCTCTATCTCATTTCCTTTTTAAACTCATTTTCATCTTTGCCAAAGGACCTAAAAAAAAACCCGCTAAAAACTATGATTCCTGCCAATGCTGTAGAAGCAATGACTCTCTCTATGGGAAGATTAAATAAATAAGTTATAATGAAGGAAATAGCAGCAGCAAATACTGATAGTGGAAACCAGCGCTTAATTGCTTCTTCTGTTCTTTGCATAAATGAAACTTAACTCACTTCTTGTTAAATTTATCTTTTTTTTATAATGCATTAATAAAAATATTTAATTTAATCCTCATCTTCTAGGGGATTAAACCTAAAATTTTTTATCCACTCTCTTCATCGCAGCATTGGGGACATGATCGCCAAGATACAGGGTCATTATAGAACTCATAAATCCATCCGTTTCCCCCACAGTGAGTACATTCGTTATGTTCGATAAAGGAATTTGACGTTTGAATGTATCGATTCTGATGGGTACCTTTTATCATACAATATTATAGAAGGTTCTTCTAATTAAACATTGTGAAAAATATTAGTTAATATTATAATAGAACATTTTTAGAAAATAGAGAGAAATTTCCTAACAATAAGTGATTATTGAATATTAAAAATAGGTATTTCTAATTATACTTTATC
>JAICEO010000071.1 GCA_025924135.1 Nitrososphaeraceae archaeon
AAAATCGTTTATTGCATTTCAACAATCAAATAGATTTGGATATTTAAATATAGATATCCAAAATAATGGAACAAATCTGATAGGTAAATTTATCAGCAATGAAGGAGGAGCAATATTGGACCAATTTAGTATTAGCAAATCAGGAACCACACAACCACCAACTCCACCGCCGTCAGGATATCACTATGAACCATTCCTCGAAGTTAATGATCTAAATGATGTAGTAACCATACCAGATGCGCAAAAGCTAAAACTTACAAAATTCAGTGTAGCTGCATGGTTTAAAACAACATCTAATTTTGGAGATGAAGCTTATATAGTAAATAAAGGCGGGCATGGAACTGACACAGCTGGCAACAATATGAATTATGGATTATGGATGACAACATCAGAAAGAATTCAAGGAGGATTTGAAACTTCAAGTGGTTCTGACAGCATGGTTACCTCCCCAAATTCGTATAACAATGGACAATGGCATCATGGGGTTGTCACATTTGATGGCTCAATATTAAGACTATACGTAGATGGTGTTCAGATAACTACATTGTCTACATCTAGCATTCCAGAAACAGCTGGTATCAATCCTCTGAAAATAGGTGCTAATTCTCGTATTGCTGATAATCTCTTTACTGGAAGTATAGATGAAGTAGGAGTTTGGAATAGAACATTAACAACTACTGAAATTACCAATCTTAAGAATAATGGTGTGTTTGCGTCAAGTGGATTAGTCTATAATAACTCGTTTGGTCAACTACCATCATCTCAAGAGGTATGCAATAATGGATTTGATGATGATCGCGATGGAAAAATAGATGCTGAAGATGTGGACAGTTGTCAAGCAGTACCGGAGATATGTAATAATGGTCTAGATGATGATCGTGATGGATTGAAAGATGCAGCAGACCCAGATTGTCAAACTAGTACTACTGGCTACCGTTATGCACCATTTTTTAATGCAACTGGTTCAAATAAACTAGATATTCCTAATGCTCAGAATCTTAGACTCTCATCATTTACTGTTGCTACTTGGTTCAAAACAACAGCCAACTTCCCTGATGAAGGAGTTATGGTGAACAAAGGAGGTCTAGGGTCAGAAAGTGCCGGTGCAAACCAAAACTATGGAATATGGTTTACCCCTTCCGAAAGATTGCAGGGAGGATTTGAGACCACAGGTGGTACAAATCGGTACATTACATCAGCAAATGCCTACAACGATGGTCAATGGCATCATGGTGTGGTAACATTTGATAATCCAAACAATATTGTTCGACTCTTTGTTGATGGTGTACAGATAGGTACACTATCTACAACATCCAATCCCGATAATACAGGAAGCCAGCCTTTAAGAATAGCAGGTAATGCCCAGTCTCTGACAGAAGACTTTTTTATAGGTCAGCTAGATGAAGTGGGTGTATGGAACAGAACTCTCACTAATACAGAGATTACCAATCTTAAGAATAACGGAACGTTTGCACCAAATGGATTAGTCTATAGTAACTCGTTTGGACCACCACCACCTCAAGAGATATGTAATAATGGAAGAGATGATGATGGTGATAAATTGATAGATTCAGCAGACCCGGACTGTCAAACTCCAGAAGTATGTAATGATAATAGAGACAATGATGGCGATGGATTGGTGGATATAGCAGATCCAGACTGCCAAAAGTATTGTTTCGATTTTCAGTGGGGATCTCAAGGTACTGGTAACGGCCAATTTATACGACCACATGACGTTGTTTTTGATTCCTCAGGAATTGTATATGTACTAGACCGTTCGCGAGCCGATGTACAAAAATTCACTCCGGGAGGACTGTTTATTTCCAAATTCGGAAGTGCAGGTTCAGATCCAGGAGAATTTCTTGAACCTTATAGTATGTTCATGGATCCATCTGATAATTTATACATAGTTGATAAAGGAAACGATCGTATCCAAAAATTAACTAAAAATGGAATTCCGCTATCTGTTATTGGAGGATTTTCTACCCCTGAAGACTTGGCTATGGATCGAAATGGAAATTTCTTTGTAACAGATACTGGGGCTGATCGGGTAATTAAATTCGACAAAAATTTCACTTTTATTTATGAACTAGGTTCAACTGGGGATGGGCCAGGTGAGTTTGAGCATCCACATGGAATAGGCGTAGATTCTGTAGGAAATTTGTATGTCAATGATGGGTTTAGCCCCAGGATACAGAAATTCACCAATGATGGATTTTTCATAAAACAATGGGGTTCGCTTGGTACTGGGGATGGCCAATTTACCTTGCCATTAGAACATTTAGAAGTAGATTCTACCGATAAGGTGTTTATGGTCGATAGTGAGAGTAATCCTCGTGTCCAATTGTTTAATACCGAAGGCAATTTCATAACGCAATTTGGTGAGCCTGGCTCAGGTCCTGGTGAGCTTGATGTACCAGAACATCTTAGTGTAGATGCACAGGGCAATGCTTATGTTGTTGATAGAGGCGACCGAACTATGAAAGTATTTAAACAGTGTCCTGCTCTAGTATCTTCATCCACAGATTCTAGAGTATCTACAATAACAACTGAGGATCAAATGTTTTCTTTTGCTGCCAATGATATTACAGAAATCAATTTAATTAATCAAAGTCAACCACCTAGCTATCTGATGTCTGAGAACTTTCTTTCACGCTCGCCTTCTATGGTAAGTCCATTCAATCTACACTAATACGAAACAATTCTTGCAAAATATTTTTTTTCATTTTGCTAACATAAGATTTCCTTTTTTTATTTCTAATTTTTTTGGTCATTGATAAAAGCACAAAATAAAATTTTAATAGCCTGTTGCATTTCGCCTTCCTATTTATTTCTTGTATTGATTTTTTTTATCTAGTAAATTAATTTATTATAGAATTTAAAATTCCATTTATATTATAATTATAAATTTTCACAATAAATATAGTCCATTTTAAAAACAACATATCATTTTTTGACTATATGATCTATAATATTAATTGAATAAAATTTTGAAATTATATTTATATTTGATTCTTAAATTTTTGTCTCAAGAATTTATTCATAACTAATATTTTTCATCTTTTTTTAATGATCTGATTTGGTCGAAATATTTCATTAACTATTTTTTTGATACTTTCAAATTTTGGTTCATTACTTTTTTTTAGCTAATTGTGTGGGATTTTAACCTTTCTAAACAGTGCTACCCGTTACTTTAACATTTAAAATTTTTTTTAGAAAAGTTGTTATTTTATATTAAAGGATCATAGCTTATAGTGTATCATTATTTCCATTTGTGAAAATAAGAATAAATATTTTACAATAACAAATTAACACCACACCACTTAAATACAAATCTTTTCGAAACCAAAATAAAGATCAATAATAGTTTCCGTAGAAAATATTATTATAAAAAAGATATTATAGGAAAATGAACAGTTAAACTATTTGAAAAAATATATTTCCAAAAATATAAGATGTATAATCTGTTAAATAATTCAAGAAATAACAAAGAAGGTATAGATAGGATGTTAATTATAATTAAGTATCAGATAAGAATGAGGGTAAAATAAAAAAGAATGGCATTAAGTTTCTCTAAACTTGCATTTCCTGGGATACTAGTATTATTAGTAGGTGGAACTATAGGTTTTCTTCTTGCATTCAATTATTATCCAGAAAAACATGTAAATGTAAATGTAGATGGAAAATGTTATGAGTTATTAGATGAATCAAATGAAAAACATAAAATTCTCAGAGCACAAAATGAAATCAACATGAAAAAAATGCAATTAAACATGATTGAATCTGATGATGCCAGTTTACCCGTTACCTTTAGTGGATTTAAAGAAAATGTAGATGACTTTATAAAACAATATAATCTTCGAAACATTATATCAATGCAAAAGGTTTCAGATAATCCAACATTTGACAAATTCATAATAAAAGCAACGTTATCACAGAATGAACTTCAAAAAATAGTAAATGATCTAACACTAAGTGACTTTTATCCAACAGTATCAGTAAGAGGAAGTGTAGGACTAGGACCAAATCAATATATTAGTAGTGAAGAACGAAAGGTAATTTCAGAAGAATCTAAAGATTTTATGGAAAATGGTATCAAAAATATTGTTGAATCAAATGGTGGAGTAAAATCAGCTGAATGTCGAAATAATTAGTAAAGATAAACACTATTAATTTTCTCGTTAAACTCAAATGCATGTCTTACAATTTCAATTTCATTGGAAAATAGCATATAACAATAAATTTAAAAATAAAATATCAATATCAATTCTATGTTTAAATCCTCTATTCTTTATTTTAGTGTATTAATTGTAATTATTATATGTATAGGCAGTATGATATACACTGATAATGTGGCCAGTACCAACGATAATAATAATACTAACAATACCATACTAAAGAAGGGCAGAATTGGTTCTATTGTTTTAGATTTACCGCCATATGGGATATTTAATGTGAAGAATATCTCAAAGTTTCTGCTATCAGGTGATTGGAATATGAGTTTTAGTAAAGAAAGACCACTTAACTTTATGGCCAATTTTAGTATGGTTTCAATAAAAGGTGAAAATTTGCACAATCATCAATTTATTAATTTTGAGATAAAAAATGATACTTTTAGGAATATCCAAATTCCCTTAGATAGGAATGTAACAGTATCTGGTACAATGGATATTACTACAAATGGAGATATAAAATGGAATAAAATAAGAGCAAATATTTCACTCTATAATGATAATACTATAATTATTGATTTTGGTCACAATCAATTTATTGGTCAACCTGTTTATGGAATTGTTGAGTAATGAAACATAGAAATGTCAAATAATTCAATAATTTATATTATATCGAGGAGGAGTAATGATATTTTTCCTCTTAAAAAATTTCCTTTAGACGTCTAATTCTAATT
The DNA here is from genome assembly GCA_025924135.1 of Nitrososphaeraceae archaeon. GTDB lineage: Archaea > Thermoproteota > Nitrososphaeria > Nitrososphaerales > Nitrososphaeraceae > TH1177. The sequence continues at coordinate 4,907 of JAICEO010000071.1, forward strand.
GCATTCGGACCTTTGTTATTGTTCATGATTTATTAACTTTATTACTGTATGGAAATTTGGCTAACAACAATGACAGTTGCAAAAGAAGAATTCGTGTTAATTATTATTGTCACATAAAAAGAAAAAATGAAATGAAAAATTGTAGTTTTCATTTATTTTAAAATAAACTTTTTAGTATCATTTATTTCAAATCGGAGATATTTCTGATGCATGAGATAGACCATTTTATATTCTACATAAATTAAAAATTTTTAACTTGCTATCTTTTATTCTATTATTTAATAAATGACTAGTATAAACAAACAGATTCCACTTTATCCTCTGTTATTAATTAATTTTATTGGAACTCTTGGTTTCAGTATTGTTTTGCCGTTTTTGATATTTTTAGTCATAGATTTTGGAGGGAATGCTATTGTTTATGGTATACTAGCTGCTATGTATCCTGCATTTCAACTAATAGGAGCTCCAATTCTAGGAAGGTGGTCTGATATCTATGGAAGAAAAAAGGTTCTTATAATTAGTCATGGAGGAACATTGGTTGGTTGGATATTTTTCCTTATTGCACTATTCTTACCTGGTGAAAATCCTTTTAGAATTAATTCTGCTCTTTTTGGAACTTTTGTTATCACTCTTCCATTAGTTATGTTATTTTTAGCAAGATCTATAGATGGACTTACGGGTGGTAATATTTCTGTTGCCAACGCATATCTTGCAGATATTTCCTCAGATGAAAATAGAAGCAAAAACTTTGGCCAAATGGCAATATCTTCAAATCTTGGTTTTATTGTTGGACCTGCATTAGCAGGAATTTTAGGTGCAACTATTTATCAAGAAATATTACCTGTGCTAGCAGCTCTTTTGCTTTCTTTAATAACACTAATTGTAATAAGTTTCACTTTAAAAGAATCTAAACCTCAATTGAGGGTTGTTACAAACCAAATTGCAGAAAAGGAAAGTATTAGAAAAGTTTTTGCTCACGAATGCAAAGAATGCTACCAGGCTCCAAATCCAAAAAAACTAAAGTTTAAAGATGTTTTCAAACTAAAACACATTTCATTTCTAATTCTCTTGTATTTTTTTATTTTTCTTGGTTTTAACATATTTTATACATCATTTCCAATTCATGCAGTAAGTGGTTTAAAATGGTCCCTAACAGAAATGGGAATATTTTATGCAGTTTTAAGTGGTATCATGGTTTTGGTTCAAGGACCAGTTTTACGTAAAGCATTAAAAAAATTTTCTGAAGAAAAATTAGTTATCATTGGAAGTATAATATTAGGAACAAATTTTATTTTATTTGTATCAAACAATAATATCTTTATATATGTAGCGGCAGTTCTGTTTGCAGTTGGAAATGGTTTAATGTGGCCATCTTTCCTATCAATACTTTCAAAGACTGCTGGTAGTGCATATCAAGGATTTATTCAGGGTGTTGCAAGTAGTTTTGGAAGTCTTGCAAGCATTATTGGACTAATAATAGGAGGACTTTTGTATAATTTAATTGGTGGATCAACTTTTCTAATTAGTGCTGGAATTATATTCGTAGTTTTTATTATGTCTTTTAAATTATTAAAAAAACTGTAAATTTTGACTATTAATTAAAAAAAATAAACAAAGAAAAATTTTCGATCTAGGATCAGTGTGAGGTAGGGGAAATAACTTTGACATAGTTTTTGGTCCTAATTTTCTATAATTTCTTTTTAATACTGCATTTGATTAAAATAATTTGGTATTAGCCAATTGCTTATTGGTCAGTTGGAATAGACACAATTCCTGCGTTGGAGAGTTCAGAACCTATTCCATATCCAATCAATGCAATTCCTGTGCCAAGTCCAGCCATTTCAATCCCTCCCTTAATCCAGTTTATCCTTGCTATTCTTGCTTTTAATGCTCCAACTACAAAGGATGAACATATACTTACTATGATAGCTATAATTATTGCATTCGATGAAGAAATTAATCCAATTTTTACTGCAAAGTATGGCAAAATAGGTAAAATTCCACCAAAAAGAAATGAACCAAACATAACCAAAGCTCCCTTTATGGGATTTCCAAGTATATTTAAATTGAGTCCTAATTCTTCAGTTAACATGGTTTTGAGCCAAACTGATTTATCTGAGGTAATTTTATCAACTATTTTTTTGAGATCTTCTCCATCAAATCCTTTTTCAATATAGATTTGTTCAATTTCTGACCTTTCTTTTTCAGGCATATTTTCAATTTCAAATTCTTCTCTTCTTATTTCGGATTCTAAAATTTCACGTTGTGATTTTACTGCTAAATAATTTTGAACAGCCATCGCCTTGGCTCCGGTAAACATCCCTATTAAAGCCGCTAATATAATAACATCAGCTGTGATTACTGCTCCACCAACACCGGCGACAATTCCTAGTGAAGTATTTACACCATCACCAAACCCAAATACAATATCCCGAATGTAATTACTTTCTTTTATATGGGGTTCTACATGTATTATTTTGTCCAATATACAAATTGATGCTTAAACTCTATTAAAATTATGTTATTAAGATGATAATTTATAATATTATTTCGGCCTGTTTTACTTCTTTTCTTTAGTAGGCTATGTCACTTTATTTGACACGCAAGATTTAGCAATGTATCAAATTCAGTTGGTACAACAATTAATTGATGTATATATAATCAAGTTACCAATTAAACAGAAATTATCCTTCAAGGTTTTGATATCCATATATTCTATTATTAGTGAAATTTTTTAAAAATAATATTGAACAATACATACATAACATCTTCAATTTCAAATTTTATTTATTTATTTAAAATCAACTTCTTTAGTAATGCACAAACATTTTCTAGAAGTTTGAAATTATATTGCTCCCAACAAACTCATTATATAGTTAATAGTTTGTTTCTTGCTTAGATTGATGTCGATGCATAATAGGAGGGATCGGCTATATTTGCAGGAATTGATTTTTTTAGAATTAATCCTATAATTACAAATACAAAAGATGCCATTGCAGCAGTAATGAATATCAGATTAAATGCCTCGCTTGAGGGTAACAATGAACATTTTTGTTGTTGTTCACAACAATTTGTTTGATAGCTCTGTAAATACAGACTACTCATCACTGGTCCTATTGCCATTCCTGTAAAGGTAAAAACTTGTACAATGCCAATTACTATCCCTCCAAATTGTTTTGGAGTCAAAAGCAATACTATATTCATTGCAATTGTATTTATTAAAGCCAGTCCAAAAGCAATTATTCCTAAACTTATCATTATCTGAAAATCATTTGCATGAAAGAAATAGATCCCTGTAAATCCTAAAAATGTAATAATTGATGCAATAATAAATGGTTTTAAGTTACCCAATTTAGTAATTATTTTACTCACAAATGGAGATAATATTAGAAATATAATGGTGAATGGTAGCAATATAATTGAAGAGGTTAAGGCGTTTCCTCCTAGACCTATCGGTATTGGTGCTCTTACAAGTACTAGAATTGTCTGATAAATCATAAACATGGTAAAACCTAGTATCATGAAAGTAATAACGGTAGAGAAAATCGTTTTATTTGTAATAAGATGTAGGTCTATTAATGGTACAGAAGATTTTTTTTCGAATATAATAAAAAAAATGAGTGAAATTGATGATATTAGGAGAAGAAATAAAAATATACTAATATTAACAGGTGAATTGAAAGTTGAAACATCTTTTTCTCCTATCTCCAAATATGATAAAGTGAAAAGAAAAAAAGTGATGGTCGAGGCTAGAGCTAAGGCTTCTTTTATATCTATTTTATCTTTTTTTTGGGGAGAGGAAAAAGTTTTTTAGTTCCTTCATTCTTCTTATTTATTTTTTTATCCAAATTGATTTTATTGTCTTCTTTATTATCATTATTAGAATTATAGGTAGATGATTCTAACTTTGATTCTGCTGATAGTTTTTCTTCCTTTATTTTCCAATAATAAAATTCACTATTAAGAATAAAGAATAAGAAGTAGGTAGATTTATGGGTTATGAATGAAAGATAATTTGAAGTCAAAGAAAATTTAACCTAGTCTTAATTATCATATTATAAATTTTGAATATCCCATTCACCCGATCTAATATTCTTTGTTTTGATAAATTATGAAAAAAATTATAATGAAGAATTTAAAGATATTATATAATTTAAATGAGTTATGAAATAAAAGAAGAAAGCCCACCAAGACATAAAAGAACAAGAGCTTTAGAAAATGTTCTTATTATGCAAGGAGGTGGCTCTTTAGGGTCTTTTGCCTGCGGTGTATTTAAGGCATTAGTAAAACAAAAAATAAAAATAGATATAGTTGCTGGTACTTCTATAGGTGCTGTAAATGCTGCCATCAGTGTAGGTAGTAAAAGCGATCAACCAGAACAAGATCTAGAGGATTTTTGGCTTGAAGTAAGTGAAAGTAATTTGCAGATTATTCCGGATTTATGGATGTATGAGTGGGACTCCTATAATAAAGAATATTTGGTCAAAAAAATATCATCATCTTCTATTAACGCTGCAATTTTTGGAGTTCCAAAAATGTTTGTTCCCAGGTGGCAATGGGGAAATAGTTCTAGTCTAACAAGAAAAATTGATGAGGTTAGTTATTTTGATCCAAAAAATTGGACTTATATATATGATCACTCACCACTTGAAAAAACACTTGAAAAGTATATCGATTATAAAAAATTAAATCTTGCTGCCATGCAAGAAGAAGAACCCAATGTTCGTAGACTTATTATGACTGCTGTAGATGTTATGACGGGAAAACCTCTTGTTTTTGATAATACTATAACAGAAATTAAGGCAAAACATATCCTAGCCTGTTCGGGTTATCCAATTTATGGATTTCCTTGGGTTGAGGTAGAAGAAAATGTATATGGTTGGGATGGAAGCCTACTTAGTAATACACCAATTAGAGAGGTTCTTTTTGTATCTCCAAGAAATGATAAAAATATTTTTATTGTAGAAAACTATCCCCAAAAAATAGATCGTCTTCCCACAAATATGGTTGAAGTCATTAATCGTTATAAAGATATTTTATTCTGTGACAAAGATATGTACAATATACAATTGTCAAAATTAATAACCAGGCATATAACTCTTATAGAAAAATTATATGATATATACGAAAAATATACGGATAAAACTAAAATCAAAGAAGATGAATTAAAAAAAATAAAAGAAGAGTATACTAATCTCATTCAGAACTATGGTGCAGAAATAAAATCTGTTACAAGAATTATAAGAAGTGAATCAGAATCGCCTACAATGTTCCAGAATGCAAATTTCTCAACTAAAACAATAAAAAAATTAATAGAACAAGGTGAAAAAAAAACACTGGAAAAGTTGGCATATACTGAGCCTTTGAAATTCGATTTTAATTTGTAAAGGATTGTTAACAATTGATTAGACTCGATTAAGTTTTTTAAAATTCTTTGCTCTTGCTATTAACAATTAGATTGCTGTAATGATTTGGGATTAAATAATATCCATTTTTTACAGAAAATGTTAAAAGCGATTTATTAGTTGTTTTCAACTCTTTTTGGTATTGTAAACATCTTACTATATAATTAAATGCCCAAGTAGTATCTTTTATCCTCATGTCTACAACAAAATAAGTGCCACTTTCTTCCATTGTAGACCGGACCGGGTGAGAGATGTTGTCGTCCTAATAATAATGGTAGCACTATTTGCCTAAACGAATGGTCAAAAACTTGAAGAGATAATTTACAAAAGAAGGATTCCTTTTATGTGCTATTTCTTTTCTTCACTCTGTTTATTATGTCCTTGAAAGAGTTCCTTTATCTTTTCCTTTACCTTTTCTTTTATTTTCTTTTTTCCAGCTTCTACATTAACAGTTCCAGATGTAATCATCTGTATTCCAATAATTATCAAATCTACTGCTATTAATTTACTGATAAATAATTTACCCCAGAAGGGAATGATATTAATACCAACAGAAATTATTATGGCTAATATTCCTACTGCTATGGTAAATCCTCTAATCAATCTCTTGTCAGATTTATTCGTCAACCCATCAGCTATACGTGAAAATCCATCTACCATCAAAGAAAATCCCAAAATTAATAAAAGTACTCTAGCAGCTGCTATAGGATATGTCAATGCAAATCCTGCTAGAATAATAGTTAATACTCCTAATCCTATAGTGAAGTATCGTAAGTTATGAGCAATAAACAATCCAGTAATAGTTTTTTCAAATCCTGCAATAACTAGAACTATAGCTATTAAAATGAGTAAAATCGTTAGACCCGAATTTGTTAGTGCAACAATTGCAAGTAAGATAGCTACAGCACCAAGTACAATTTGGGTTGCTCTCACCCATTTTGGAGATTTATTCATAGCTACTGCTATTACAGACCTTGATTTAATAGAGTTCTATATCCAATAATTAATACATTCTGTTCAGAATTAACCAAAGAAGCAGCATTACATTATATAATACAATCTCAAACCATTAATTTTCTTTTTATTCACATAAATAAATCTGAAACCATCGAAAATATATACAAGTATTTAATTTTTAACGTTATGAAGTTAGATGTCTATACAAAATCTACTTTAGGGGTTTTAATAGTTCTAAGCCTTTCCATTTCTATAATACATTTTGAAAATGCAAAAGCACAAACTATTAGTTCAACCGATCCTAAGGAAGCATTAAAAGAATTCAAAACAGGAAAGGACACTATTCAAAAAGACATTCAGATAAATTTTAATCAATTAATTAATGAA
>JAICEO010000072.1 GCA_025924135.1 Nitrososphaeraceae archaeon
AAACAAAAGAATTTTATTCAAAAATGTTTGGTTGGGAATATGAGAAAAGTAAAGAAGAAGGAGGAGAAAGTGAAGAAAAGTATTGGTTAATTAAAAATGCCGGAATTAAAGGAGCAATAACCTCAAAAAGAGAACATAATCAAACTCCTACGTTTTATATTATGGTAGAGTCAATAGATGATTTTATAGCTAAATCTCAACAACAAGGAGCAAAGGTAATAGTTAACATAAAGGAGATATCCGAAGGTTTTTATGCTACATTACAAGATCAACAAAAAAATACATTTGGTTTATGGCAAAGTAAGAGTAAATAATTTAATTCAATTCAATATATCAATAAGGAATAATATATTATCACCAAAAATAATTTGTCTCTCTCTTTTTTGTTGATGTTGATTAGAATTAGATAAAAGTGAATGAATTGTAGTTATAATTTTATTTAACCAATTTGTCTAATCATCAGTTATTATAAGTTTCAAGTGAAAGAATAATACACACATAACTACATTTCGAAAACAACAATCAAATTGACATAAAATTGAGTGATTATTGTTCCAAATCGTTAACCATTCTATAAATGATTTATACTATTTGGTAATATTTTAAAACATAGATAAAAAGTAACCCGTTATATTGTTTTATATCAACCCTCTCCTCTAAGGATTTCCATATATCATCCCTGTATGAGCAGATATAAATGAAGAAAATAATGTTATATTCCCATTGTATAGATTCTATATTTGTACTTAATATACGTGGTTTCAACAATTGATTTTCTTGAATACTAGACCATCACATTTAGGATCATGTGCTATAAGTCAAACTGACCTTCCCTGATTTCAATGACTTAACTCGTTTGAGCTTCAAAGAATGCCGGTCTTTCACGTCTTTGAACAGCGCCTTTCCTCCACCCAAAACTAGTGGATTGACCATCAGACGTAATTCATCGATCATGCCCAAATTCATCAAACTGGATACTAGGGTTGCACCGCCAAGAACCACCATGTCTTTACCCGGTTGTTGCTTCATTCTCCGGATCTCTTCTACATCTCTGACAATCCTGGTTGTTTTCCATGTAACCTTGTCAAGAGTCTTGGAAATGACGATATGAGGTATTTTATCAGCTCGACGTGCATAGGCGTTTTCATTCTTCGTCCCACTCGGGTTCGCCAAAAGGGCAAGCCAATATTGTTCATATTCTGGATACATCACTCGTCCCAAGATAATTGTGTCTACAGAATTGAGTATTTCATTAATATCCTTCCAAGCCTCTTCATCCTCTGCCATCGCCCAATCTAGTTCTTTATTCGGTCCTTCGATGTAACCATCAACCGACGTTTGCAAAGCTGCTATTACCTTTCTCATAGTTATATTTTCTCATAAGCTTGTCTTAGAATATTTATGTCGAGCTTGTGCATTTGAAGCATTACCTTCATGACTCTATCCGATTTCTTAGTATCCTTGTCTTTTAGCATCTTGATCAAAACTGTGGGAATTATTTGCCATGAGACCCCGTATTTGTCCTTGAGCCAACCGCATTGCTGTGCTTTTTCATCACCGCCCTCGGAAAGTTTCTGCCAATAATAATCCACTTCTTCTTGCGTCTCACAATATACTTGGAATGAAATAGCTTCGTTAAATTTGAATATGGGACCGCCGTTAAGAGCTACAAATTCTTGACCTTCTATTTCAAATTCCACGGTCGCTACAGATCCTGCCTTCCTCCCATGAATCTCGTATCCTTCATTTCCATATAGGGTAATATCGTATACCTTTGAGTTTTTAAAAATTGAGGTATAGAATTTTGCTGCCTGCTCAGCTTTATCATCGAACCATAAACATGGTGCAATTTTTTCCATACAGATAGTATCATATGAATTACAGTTTTATAAGCATGCAAGGGATCAAATATATAGCTGATAAAAATAAACATAAGGTTTTGTTGCTTTAAATATATTCAATATTTATTAATTTAAACATAGTAATATCTGAAATACATCATATGAATAATGACTTACATACTGATGATTACATAGCTTCAGTTAAGAAGGTCAGAGACTTTATGTTTGGAGATTTGGAAAAAACATTATCACTTGTAAAAACTTCGGATGGGGGCTCCAAATTTTCTTCTTGCTTTAGCACTTTTGTTGTTATACTGAATATTGGCAACAATTTCTAATTGGTGGTAAAGAAAATAAATTTCATGGTTATAGTTGTAAATGTTTTAATGAATTCTTTAAATGTCTTGGTCCTAGATATGAATATCTTATTATCTATAATCATAATAAATATGACTATATCAAATGTGACTACAATATATATCGTGATATTAGGTGTGGGCAGCACATTTTTATATAATTGATGAAAATGCAAAAATAGTAATTGAAGGTGATGGAGATTGTGAAATAGAATATGATTCTACTACAAGAACATATGCCTTCGTTGTAAATAAATACTTAGATTTCAAAATTGCAGTAAATAATTTTTTGTATGGATTAGAATCAGGAAATGAAGATTTATCTCACTTTAGAGATATAATTGAAAGTAAACCAATGCTTATTTAAATAGATTAAAAATAAAAATATCGCTATATTACCTTACGACCTAATAACTACTATAAGTAATTTCAAAATCAATATATTGATGAAAATGGTCCCGAAAAAAGTATAGACCTTAGGGAGTTGAATAGACACGGTTTCAGTGTTTAATTATTTAGATAACTGAGAAACTACTTATATTTTCAGAAAGTTAAATTTCATCATTCAAAAATAAATCCAAAATCAGTATATGATATCTGGGAAAGTACCATATTTTTTATATCTAAAATTAATATTTTCCCTCACTTTAAGTCTTGGATTGTTATATCAATTATTTAAATATTAGATAAAGATGATGTGTTCATAAAGATATTTTTAATTCACATTTACAAAAAGCACTAAAATCTAGTGTCTTTGTAAAGATAAAATGGATAATTTCTTGAATTCTCTGATCGGATCTAAAAGCCAGTCAAAAAGATCTAAAACCTTTTGGTTCATTGGTCCTTTAGCAGTTATCCTCTAGAAATTGTTGTTTATAATATATCAAGACTCATAACCGGCTTTCCTGGCCTGAGCTCGTAGAAGTCAGGCGTAGCTGAAAATGGAAACTAGTCCAGCTCTGTGTCAATGTTTCGGTGCATTGGTGTATCGTAATCGAGCCTCACGCAGCGAACCGCCTCTGCATTCTCTGCCTCAAACGGACTGCGTCGCGAGTAGCGTGCCCGCCGGCGTCGTTGTTGAAGTAGGCGAACACATCAAGCCCTTCTCCCGCGTGTGCGGACAACCATTCTGCCCAGTCATCCAGCCTCGCATCCGAGTAACGACCGCCGTACTTATTCGTGCCGTGATGGAACCGGACGTAGACAAACGGACCGACAATTATCCGCTCTGATGCAGAGCCATTCATGTCGTGGAGGCACATCGCCACCTTATAGCGGCGCAACAGTTCGTAGACGCGCTCATCATACCAGCTCGTCTCCCTGAACTCCACAGTATGCCTGACCCCGCGAGGCAGCGCTGCCAGAAAGTGTTCGAAGCGAGGGAGGTCTATGGGCCAGTGCGGAGGCAATTGGTATAACACCGGGCCGAGATGCGCTCTGAGGTGCTTCGCACGATCGAAAAAACGTGCGATCGGTTCCTCTGGATCCTTCAGCTTCTTCATATGGGTGAGAAAGCGACTGGCCTTGACTGCATAGAGAAACCGCCTAGGCGCCTGGTCACGCCACTTTACGAACGTCCCCGCCTCAGGCAGTCGGTAGAAGCTGTTGTTGATCTCTACAGTATCGAAGCTCAGCATGTAATGGGCTAACCAGCGCGATTGCGGCAGCTCGACCGGGTAGAACTCATCACGCCAGTGCTGATATTGCCAACCAGAGCATCCGATTCGAATCAATAAATATAATGTTATATCTTTGCCTATTTATTAATACTAAGTTTGATGTAACTACAATACTAATAGTCAATAAACAATAAAAATTTGAGATGAAAATTAAATAGCTCATCTTGTAGAAAATTGATACAATCAGATGATTAAAGAACTATTGATAATCATTTCATAGTATATAGATGAAAAATAGTGTACCCGAGAAAACTACGGTCCCGTCTGAAGTAATACCGATAGCGGTTCAAAAATAAGAGTCTAATAAATAGAAACAATAAATATAATAAATATTTACTTTTTTAATTATTTTCTTACATATTTTAAAAAGTTCCTAGAGTGTATATGATATAAAAAAAGAAAGAAAAGTTATGGTCGCAATGGTGGATTGTCAATGCATACTGCATTGCTGTCAAAGCTAGTGAGATTAGCTGCTACTCCACCTACCCGATATCCATTTCCTTCATTAACTGTTTCTCGAATTAAAGAATACATTACCTAAGCCTTCATCCAAAAAATTAGCAACGCCGCCTCCTCCTTCTAATACGATATCACCAAGGTCACAGAATGCGACTGAAAATGCTCTACTTGGAACTTCACTAGTAATAGTAGCGTTATTACCAACTACAAGATAAGTATTTGTAAAATTTATTTGGCCAGCTGGACCTGCTGGACCTTATGGACCTGCTGGTATTTCCAACTTACAGAATTCAACAGATTCGACAAAGAAACCTTTAAATTGTCCTTTTTGACAGACATATTTCTTGTCTTTCGTAGGATATGTACTATATGTTTTCATATCCTCATAACTATCGCTATAAGTTATTTTCTTATTATTATCATAACCATAGTTGTTGTCATAACTTGGTTGTTGTTGTGGTTGATATTGGTTCATCGGTTCATAATAATAATTATAATCAGGTGTTTACTGATTATCATTAGAATAATAATTTTCATATTCTTTTGAATTATCATATTTTTCAGATTTTTTTTCTGAGCCCATTGCATTTGAAAAAAGATTTGTGTTATCATTTAATGTTGCTACTATTGATAACATTATCAATGAAGCTGTCAAAACAAGTCCGTAGATAGTTGCCGACTTCAGCATGATTATTACTGATAATTCTAATTATATTTAGAATTGGTAGAATCATTCAGTAACATAGTCTATATATTTTACTTAGAAAAATTATTGTATTATTCAGTAGCTAATTTTTATTGATAATAGCAATAGCGAATAATATATGCTTGTCCTTTTACAAGATAATGTGCAATCTCATTCAATTTGTTATAAATATCAAGTGAGATCAAGTTATAGCAAACTATAATAAATAACAAAAAATGTTCTGTTTGGAATCAGTTCCACACATACCAGGAATGTAATGCATTCTCAATCCATATCTTTCAATTATTAGCTTCAAATTATTAGGTGATGTATAGAATGTGAACATGATATGCAACTAGTTCTTTTTTTGCAACAATCTAATTATGAAAATAAGATTGGGAAGAATTATTATAAATATAGAAAAATACACCTCAATAGGTATCTGAGGAAGAGGAACATCTTCCAGTATACTTTATTATCTTCATTTAAGTAACATATATAGTTTTATTCTTTTGCTACCAAGAAACTATAATCCACCTGACCATACAGCTGACGATACAGAATATAAAAGAGAATAATAGCAACGTTGGGAAGCCAAGCAATATCTATAGAAGATAACATAATATTTTATATACTATAAAAGATAAATGGGATTAGATAAGATTTAACGATGACAGTCTAAAGTTTTGTTCCTTTCACTTATCCCTATAAGAAAAAAATGAACAATAATAAATAAATCTTATTACTGTTTTATCGTAAATTTATCTAAAATGTCATTGTCATTTTCATTTTCTATAAAGTACCTGTCAAAGCTAGTTTCATTATTTTTATCAACATTCTTTACATAAAATCTATCTTGGTCTTTATCATATCCAAGATCATTAATAGTTATGACTTTGAAGCCATTATCATATAAATATTGCATCTCGAGGTAAAATAGTTCGGGTGATGTATAATCATCATCATATTTTGCTATTTCATGATATCCAACAATTGGAATAGCATTTATCTTCCCAGGTTCATTGAATTTAGTTTGACTATTAACTACTCTGACAAATTCCAAATATAGAGAGTACGAAACCTTCGTTCCATGAGGATCTTGATTTATCTCTTTGTTAATTTTATCATGCGCTCTATCATGTGACCATTCTTTCATTCCAAATTTATTTGTAGGGGTGGGCGTTCCATCAGAAAAATATGGTTCGCAGTTAGTCGTTTCATCATAATTTTCTTTATCGTAACCAAAATTCTCCCATCCATCACAATTTAGAAACATTAATTCAGAATGACCTGTAAATCCGAATTTAAAATAGTTACCTATAGTATTTACAATAAATGGATCGTCTCCACCTTTATTGTAAGGAGCTTGGAAAACAGTCGGACTAAAACCATTCTTTTGTAAACATTCTTTTCCTCCACTAATAACAGACTTAATTTCATTTTCTGATTTGAGATCAACCAGGCTTGTATGTATTAATCCATGAGATTGAATATCATATCCATCAGTATATAATTGTCTCACTTGATTCCAATTCATACCCTCTTCTCCATCTTCTATATAATCACAGGCTATGAATATACTGGCTTTAAAACCAAATTTATCCAAAATCGGTTTTGCTTTTGAGAATATTGATTCATATCCTCTATCAAACATCAATATTACAAATTTATCCTCTTTTTTTTCTTTTTGTTCCTTGGCATTTAGAGAAGATAAATAGTCAAAAACTAAAACATCATTATCAGAGTGGTAGTTATTGTTGTTGTTTTGGAAATTATCTTCAAATGGTATATCAATTATTATTCCATAAGCAGAGACAATATTTGAAGGTATTACATTGCTATTAACTCCTAAAGATACCACTATAAAAAAAAGCAGAACGGCAAAACCAATAAAAATATTCACAAAAAAGAAGTCTCAATTATATTAATATAAGATGCGCAGAAATTCTCTCTAAAATTTTAGAATTGCTATTGAGAATAGAAAATTTACATAGTTTAATATCTGATCTCAACTTGAAATTCTTTTACTAAAAAAACTATAGTAATTACATAATTAAAATTTAGGATTTGATTATAAATTAGTACCATCGATCAAGTCTTTTGAATTATTTCTATCATATTATTTTTCAATTGTATATCTTCTTATTAACTTACAAGTCTAGTCTTTATCTTTCTCTCCCGCTCTCTTAATGTATCTATTAAATTGATAAATAACCATCTTTTTTGTGTATGTTGTAAAAATTGCCAAATCTTGACCCATGGATAAATCAAAATGAGGCTACAAACAAATTTGAAAATCATTTGTTATCTATTAGAGATGAACGTCAAAAAATGATTAGATCTAATTGTCATCCTACCTATAATGAACGGCATCAAAAGATTATAGAATTGATAGATTGGACTTTGGAGAAATATAAAGCGGATATGAAAAAGACTTAACAACAGAATGATGAACAAACAATGATAGACAATATTATTGAGGAACTGGACAAAAAAAGATATAGCTATAAACAAAAAGCGACAAGCTCCATTAAAAGATGAAGTTTGGAAATACGGAGAAGAAGAACATTCTATTGATTATGTTCTATTCAGGATTCGTGAATTGACAGGTAGTAGATTGATTTAAAAAACTTAAAAGAAAAAATTTGAGTTGATTTATTTGGAATGTAATAGTTAATGCGATAACTTTTTCAGATTCACAAATGACAAAGACTGGTTATATCCTCAAATGATACAAACAATCAAAGAAAAGGTTGTTGCAAACTCTATCATTTTTGTCTTTTTTCCGACAAAACTGTCAGAATTAGTAAAGTATGGATAAAGATATGAAAAGACAAATAGCTAAACTTATGTCAAATATAGTGAACCCGAGAAAACTACGGGCCCGTCGAGAGGATAACATTTCTGTTACGAAATTAATTTAGTCTTATAAGAGAAGTGTTTAGTCTTTGTAATTTGATACTCATTATCTATCGAGCTGGCAAAGAGTTTACATTATCAAAATTTTTGACTAATCTCTTTTCACATTCTTGGCCTTCTGGTGGACTCAAATCATTACTTGCCACACAGGCATGGTATCTATCTCCAATTTGAATTTTGCCTATGTCTGTATTTCTATCAAATGTAAATGTTCTTGATATTGTATTACTGTCACTTTTATCAAGTTCTGCCTGAACATCTTCTATAACTTCAGACTGTATTTGACCTTTTATCATAGCAGCAATTACTAACTTTTCTGTATCTTTTTTATCGGCTAGAGGAGCAATTATTTTTATTTTAACTGTATCGCTGTTTTTTGTATAATTCTTCACGTTATTTAGATTTGCTTGATAAAATTCTTGGCTTTTAGAATAGACTTGGGAATCCGATTTAAATAAACTAATTTTAGTGGGATTACCGAGGATATCACCTTCGTTACAGTCAAATTTTGTTATAGGAGTAGTAGTCGTTGTTTCCTTTGATACATCTCCTTTTCCTACTTCATATCCACATACAAAGAACTCATCGGGAGTATCAGCTTCAACTATCTCATTTTCTTCATTTACTTTTAATTCAACATCTAAATTATCATCAGACTTGTCTATAGAAGAAATAGGGATATCTTGCTTGGCCTCTTCACCATTTATAAAACCAATAACACGGATGAATTTAGTATTTTCAATATCTACATTTGCCAAATCAATACTGACTTTGACTATGAGCTTGTCTTTATCATCTTTTTTATTATCGTCATCATCATCATCATTTTTCTGTGCAAATACTGATTCATAAGAAAGAGTGGAAATATATAAAATATTAGCAGCAAATGAAATTGTAATTAAGATATAGAGATATTTATTGTAACCTTTTCTATACACTTATTTGTAATAAGTATATAGAATATTTAACATTTTCGAAATGATAATTCAGTAAACAAATATGGTAAAAAATTTAGAATTTAATTTAGAAAAAAAATTTACTGCCATACCTGCTATGTTTGGATCTATACCAAATGATTGTGCCAGCATTCCAATCATGTTTTGCATAATTTATTATATACAATAGTCATTGTTATAGATAAATTTTGCTAAATAGTCTTAAATTTATTGAATTTATTTTATAAAAACAATACAATTAATTTAATATAAAAAATAGATAAAAGAATAGAATAATTGAGAGTTAGCACATCAACTAATTCGTGATAAAAGTATTGAGGTCTAGAGGATATGAATTTAAATCTGTCACAGCGATATCACTGTCACATTCTGAAAATATTGTAACTCTAAGAAAGCATAAGTGAATAAAAAGTATTATGTAATAGTAAATTAGTATAAAATACGATCAAATAAAGTATCCTAGATTTGATAGCTGAATTGTTTCCTAATAAAATTGCTTATTTTTCTTTTTTTAAATGTGATACTCTGCAAATTTTTGAATCCCATTTCATATTAGATACATATAGATTTATTTTCTTCACACAGATATTGTCTATCTTAGCTACATCTAGAATATCTTTACTGTGTAGCAATCTAGATGGTAAAAGAACTCTACTTGGTATAATAACGGATTACCGATGAATATGTTTATTTATATCATTTATTTATTAAAAATTAATGACAAGTACAATACTAGTAAGTATCTTAGCTTTAGTATTTGTTGTTTTAATTTTACTTAATTTTCTCGATAAATCACAAGGACAGAGAACAGCTGATCTGCCTCTCGATAAATCAATAGAAAGGGAGGGAATTTCCCTTCATTTTCCATTTGATTGGAAAGAGTTAGTTACTGAAAATGAAAATCAGCTAATTAGAATTTCATCTCCAGATGGAAATTCCTTTATTACTATCAATAGGTATGATTCAGGACCTATAAATGAAGTTTTAACAAAGAGAGTGAATGAATTTATAAAATATTTACCAGGAATTGAATTTTATAATATAGAAGTTAACTCAAATCCGTTGGAATTAAAGAATATTCAATCTCAATACATCATACAAGCTGGCTCTCTTGAAGAGGATGATAATAATTTGAAACTTTTACATTATGAAAAAGGATATACGATGGATGATCATCCTTTAATGATTACCCTTTATTATGCAGGCTTGGATGAATCTTATTATAATAATAGTCCCATCGCTGATAGTATTATCGAATCGCTAAAGATTGATCCTCAAACATTTGGATAATTTTGCGTTACTTTACAATTAATCAAGCATTTATCATTTTTTGATGAAAGTAGTTATAAAGAACCAATATAAACTTGGTATTTTGTTAAAGTTTTAAATTCTTAAAGAATGTAAAGTATTACTTTGGAATGTGCTGATAATATATTTTGAAAGATCCTAAAATTAAGTCATATTCATTGATTAAGCTAATGTATAAAATATAAAATTTGTTAGTAGCATCATTTCAATAGATAAATCAGATTGGTTGATTCAAGAGATGGTAAATCTCTAAAAGTAAAAGAGATGAACCCGAGAAAACTATGGGCCCGTCTGGTTGCGAGGCATTTTTGCCTCTAATTCAATTTCAACTATATTAATAAAAACAAAATTATGGAGTCTTTTATCAATTTGATAGCCATGATAAACAATTGTCTTCTGCTACTTCTTTTTTTCTTGTGAATTTAATTCTTCTTTCAACTTGTTCATATCACTTTCAATAGTATCACTTTCAGCATATTTCATAAATGGTTCACCCTGATATCGAGTTAATTCTTGCTCTGAAAATCTAAAGCTTAAAACATCGCCATCATAACTTTCCGCTTGCTCTTTTGGAATGTAAAACTTTTCTTTATTGAGTATTCCTCTTTGAACTAGTACATAGTTACCTTGGATATCTTGGACTTCACCAAAATCCTCATCATTGATTCCTCTTGCTTCTTTTTTTATAGTTTGGTTCCAAGGAATATCGTCATTAGTACCCATATGTTTTGCTACATTACAATTTATTTAATAATTTGGCACAATTTAATTGTCAAAGACATTCTAGATTTTAAACATGATCAAAAAAAGAAAACGAAAATAAATAATTCAGTTAATAACCATAGAAGCAGGCTTTTTCCTATATGTTAACTTAATAACTTTAACACATTGCTAATAATTTGTGCATGATCTGCTTCTACTTCTGTAGTAATAAGCAATAGGTGATCATCATCTAATGGAATAGTAATTCGTTTAATTTTTTCATATTCTGTCATTGCATATTTTCCTTTTCCTGTTTTTGGAGATAAGGACTTTCTCAAACCCCATCCTTCTAAAGCCTGTAAATTTGCTTTTCTTGTTTCTTCATTAGTTAGGATATTTTTTACTCCTTCTTTTTGACCACCATGTTTCATCTCTCCAGATACATCACATATTCCTGCAGATCTTACTTTAGAATCCATCTGTAAAATAGATCTACATAAATTATCATAATCCATATATTAAATATTCAAAAAAACAAATATTAATAGTTTTTAGATACTTATTAATTTTAGAATTACTAAAAGAAATTCTTGAAATTTTTTTATTCTTAACTTAAATTTCCAAGTAAACTTAATACAAT
>JAICEO010000073.1 GCA_025924135.1 Nitrososphaeraceae archaeon
ACTACTTGTGTCCATTCCTAGAAATGTAATTGCACAACAAGAAGAGACAGATGTAGATTACACAATGACAAAAGAAGAAATCCAAGCAAAAATAACTGATTTCAAGGCAAAACATCCAAAGTATGCTGCTATAGTTGAAGAAATACCTAACCTTGATTTAAAAGAGACTGTTAAAGGTTATCTTGCTGCTGGAGCTCTCCAAAAAATAATAAAATTCCATGCTAAAAACTTAGTTGAAGAAAAAGTAGCCAACGCAACTGGTGGTAGCAGTGGTGGTGGTAGTTCACCAGTGGAAGAAACACTGACAGAAGAACAAATTCAAACAACAGTAACAGAATTCAAGACAAAACATCCAAAGTTTGCTGCCGTTGTTGAAGGTATATCCAATCTAGATTTGAAAGAGACGGTCAAAGCCTATCTTGGTGCAGAAGTTTTACAAAAATTGTTCAAATATCACGCTAAGAATCTAGTTGAAGAAAAAGTAGCTTCGACACAGTAGAAAGAGTCTAAATATCAATATTTCAATTTTTTTTAAAAATAATAATATTAGAACAATTTCAAGAATATAAGATAGTATTATCTCTTTAGTAGACTTTTATTTTAGAACCATAGAACAGGGTCACAAAATTAATTAATTTTTGATTATTCTACCAGAGATTTTGTCTATTTTCCGCACAAATGAAGAATTGATAAGCTTATTAAAAACTGATATAAATTTGATTAATTTTACTGTTATTGGTTATATGCTTGGCTTTAAAATTTTAAAAGAATATGAGAATCTCTATGAAAATGATCTTAAGGAACAAATTTTTAATATCGGTATTAAAGTACGTCGTTTTGCTTTTTTTATTACTTATAAGTTAGTTCGGGGGTTTTGGTTGTCAACCCTGTTTATCGGCTGTTAATCTTAATATATTGCATTTACCAAATTTTAATATATTGAGTCGTAGACAACAAGTAGGATTAAAATCAAAAGTATGTAAGTATTGTAAACAAAAAGTAACCGGCGATTTAGATTACCGTACTTACCACTTTTACATTAATCACCCAGATAAGATAAGAGAATTGATCGAAATTGGATGGAGCTTAAAATATAGTCGAATATATAAAACTATTGATAATGCTGTTATTGAATTCATACATGAAATGCAACCGATTCATAAACGTGAAAGCCAGTTAATTTAACCTTTACTCTTTAGTATTTAATTATTTTTTTATCCTTTTGGGAAGAAAAAAATTGAAACATACTTTAGGCACATTACAGTTCGATAAGATAGATGCTGATGCTATTATAAAAGAGGGATTTACTGAAATAGAATTCAGTAAATTATCTTGTTTAGTAAATGATGATATTCCATATCATAAATTTTATGAAAATATCAAGGAAAATGAAAATAAAGTATTGTTGTAAAAATAAGAATTTATTGGATGATGAAAATACAAAAACTGAACTTAGACAGAAATGCAAATGGTATAGCCAATTAATAATGTTTGAATTAACTCATATTTACAAAATATGGTATAAGCAAGCCAGAACCAGATTTTTCTAAACTTGAAAAGTTTAAAGGATATGCTGAAAGAAAAGTATTAAGAATATTATAAAAGGAATAGAAAAATTTGGAACATCTATAGATATTTCTCTAACATAATTCGGTAATCTATTTATCAAAAATTTTTTACTCATTTTGGTATTATTATTATTCTTGCTACTGCTATGGGTAACCTTTAGCACATCCCTTTAGCACATCTAATTTTGGTGTTATAGTAGCCTCTGACACCAAAAAATCAACAAGTTTTTAAATAAACTGGTTTTACTATTCTTTACCAAGTAATTGGTATAGACAAAGATTGGGTGTTAGAGGTTTGGTTTATCCTTTAACACCTACTTCAAAACCTATTTTCAAAACTTCAACTTATCTTTCTCTTAATTGGTAAATTCGTTAATTCCTTTTTCAGTTATATTATATCTTTTAGCAATGTTAGATTTTGATATTGATTGGGTACATTGATACTATTACAAGAATGGCAGAATTCTTTTAAAAAAATTTTGTTTCACTTATATAATAAATAAACAGTAGATTGTTTAAATAAATGATAATCTCTTTAAATCAATATTTTTTCTAATTCGCTATAGAATTCTTTGTTTGCATTGTTATACATTGAATAGCAAAAAAGTACTTCATTGCATAATATTAAAAAAATGTTTATAACCTAATATCATGTATTACTATTATTATGGATTATGAAAATCTAGGAAAAACTATTATGGATATGGATCCTGATGTGCGTTTCGTAACAATATTTGATACTAATGACCAAAAGCCTATATATTCAGAACATAAACCAGGTGTAACAAATTTATTATCAAAGGAAGAAAGTCAAGAATCCCTTCAATTAGCCCTTAATGCATGGAAAACACGTAGTAAACTTGAACCAAAAATTGGAAAAGGAAAATATGTTCTTGCAGAATATGAAAAAATAAAGCGGATTACTCTGCCTCTAGATGAAAATCATTTGCTTTATATAACTACGGAAGTTGGATGTGACGCTCATAACCTTATAGATAAAGTAAGGAGATTGTAAATTCTAAAGGATAAGATACCATTTCTATTAATTTTAATTTTTTATCTCATTTCTCATTAAAAATTTTTAATACCAAATAAAGTTATTTAAATTCCTCAAGGATACTCAAATATTGATAACTATAAAATTTTATTATTTGATAGTAGAACCTCACATTTGATGGATAAGGGTTCGAATCTCCTTCCTATGCCTAATTCGTAAAATTATAGAAAATGATTATATAAATATTATATTTTCATATTGATTCATTTTTCTTGGTAACGAATTTCTCTTTTTCTTGTTTAATTAAAGGAATAATTTTTTCCATTATTATTTTATCAAAATTATTTTCCTCAAAATCTACAGTCAAAATCAAATAAAAATTTTCATTGATTGGAATTAAAGACCTACTCATTTTTTGATATCTTCCAAGTGCGTAACTTAATTTTCCTATTTTTGGCTCAAATTTAGTCCTTGTTTTTTGTCTAATTATTGTATTTATTGCAGATTCCTGGTTCTCTTCTTTAGTTAGTAATAGTTTCACTCCTTCCCTATTTTGTTCATTTATAATATTACCGTCTTGATCAGTTATTGCTGCCCATCTTATAGACTTGTCAGATTTCAATATATTTTTGGTAAAAGCATGAAGGAATTTAATATCATCAGTATCATTATCATTTTTAGACATATTTGTATTATATAATCTATCATTGTAATAAAAAAGTTATTTACTAATAATAGGTAAATTCTTCTAAGATTTTACAATAAACACGTGAAGATAGTTGCAGGGTTCGAGTCCCAATCTGAGAATATTGAATTATTGTTTTTCATATTTATCCTTACGAAAAATTTTTTTGATTGTTCTTCATGTACTAATTTATATTTAGGTGTATACCAAAACTCATATTTCTATTCAATGCTGCTAATAGTTACAATATAGAGATGATGAAGATCATTATAACAAAGGAAATAATGTAAAGATTGACCTTTATTTATAACTCCTATTCTTTATTGAATATGGTTAAGGCAATTTATAAATCAAGAATTATAAGAAGTAAAATGAATAATATATTATTTATGAAGAATGAATTTATAGTATCAAAAATCGAGGCGTCTCAAGATGAAACAACCCCTTTTGTTTATGTTGTCTTCAATGATACTAAAACTCCTAGAAGAGGAAATCAACAGCAACCATCATTTGGAGGTACTGGTATGGCTTTTACCTCGCCAGAAGATTTAATGAAAAACTTACCAAAGATGTTTAGTGGTAGTGGTGTAGATGTAGGTAATTCACCTACATTCAAATTAAGTATGCGAGAATATGATGAAATTGGCTTAAGAGTAGGAGACAAAGTTACAATTGAGATTAAAAAGTCAGATAGTAGTGGCGGAATATGATATAATTATGAATTACAATTATTATTATTTACTGTATTAAAAAAAAATAAATGGCTTAATTGTATTAAATCATCTTTTATCTCTATATGTAATTTCTCTAATTTTCCAATAATAAAGTTTTTTATATCTATTATAATAATAAATAATTGGACAATTAAATTAAATAATTTGCCTAAAGGTGTGATTCACTAATACGTCATTACCCATATTATATTTAATCCAAGTAATTTTTCTTGTATAAAATATATTACATAAGAATACCTTTCTAAGTTAAATTTTATGGTCTACAATACTTTCTCAAATTGAACTGGGTTATTATCCGTATTGTTTATGTATATAACACCATTTCCATGATCTATCAGGCAGTGCAATCATAATGGGATGTCCAGTAGTTTCGTGGTGTTTAGTTGCATGAATTCCAGGTGAAGAATCACAACATCCTACATGTCCACATATGAGGCACATTCGTAATGCCACCCAATTAGAACCTTCCTTTTCACATTCTTCACATCCTTCTGTTTTACAATTAAAAATTGAATATCAATAATTTGATATCAATAAATGTAGATTGTAAATGAAAATACTATTATATTAGCCATTTATTATAAACTTATTTACTTATTTTACCGGTAACATAATGCTTAAAAGTTATTTTTACGATATATAATATTTGATGGCTCTACCATTAGACTCCAAAAATAGGTTTAACCGTAAAAAAAGATTAATTCAGAATCGTAGTCAGTTCCTTGAAGGCTGGGCTGGAGTAGGAATCATAGTAGGTATCTGGGCAATAACCTTTGGAATTATTGCAAGTGGAATATTAAAATTCTAAGATAAAAATTGATAAAGGCGATTCTAAGTGAATCTGTCACCTATCTAACTATTATTGCTACAATCGTTATTTTGATTGATGTAGCATTGATAGTTAGAACATTGAATAATAATAGCAAGTAAAATTGTTTTTCATAAAATAATTTTGGCAGATTATCATTATCAAAAAAAGCTGGGTAGTATGCTAAGTCTGATTTTTTTGTATAATATTCAAATACAATGAAGCAAACAATAGCATGTATTAGAAGACTATTTAAATAAGTAATAAGTAAAAGAGGAAGAAAGAAAGAAACTTTTTTCTGTTGGTATTTCGGTAAAATATTATGAAAATCATTAGTGCAACCACCGAAACTCCTGGTATGACTAAAAAGGAGATCAACAGATTTCTTGAGAGCAAATTGATGTTGCAAATATCAACTATCGATGAAAAAGGTGAACCTAACATACAACCTGTCTGGTTTTACTATGATAAAAATAGGGAAAAACTTTTAGTAACAACAGCTAAAATTTCCAAGAAAACTAAAAATCTTCGGAATAAGCCAATTCTGTATTTTTCCATAGATGATGAGAATTTTCCTTATAAAGGAGTAAAAGGCAAAGGCTCAGTAACTATAGTAGAAGATCCAAATAGAACGGTTTCAGACGGAGAGAAAATAAGTATGAAATATCTCGGTACATTAGATCACCCAATAGCAAAAATGATAACAGAGCATTCAAAAAAGGGAGACAATGTAGTTATTGAAATTAATCCAAAATTCTTTTCTACATGGGATTATGGTAAATGATAGTCATCACTACAAGGTAAGTTTGCTATTTCTCTTCCCCTTCACTTATCTCACATTTTATTTTGCTTTATAAAATCTGAAAGCCTACTACTTTGTCATTTTCTATTCTAATGTTAAAGATAGCTAAGGTTGCTAATTTGTGTTATTCTTGTTGTCGTAGCTCTATTAAAATAATTTTTATACCAATATTTCGTAATGTTTAATCATATCAATATTCTAAAAACATGAAGTGAACAATAGCAACTATCCAATCAATATCTTGCTAATATAAATAATATTCATTTTATATAAAAGAAATGAAGTACAAATTATTAGGAAAAAGTGGATTACGAGTTTCTGAACTCTGTTTAGGAGCAATGACATTTGGAGAAGATTGGGGCTCCTTTTTAAAAGGTGCCTCGAAGGAAGAATCAAAAAAAATATTCAATTTGTTTGTACAGGCAGGTGGTAATTTTATTGATACTGCTAATATATATCAAAATGGAACTAGTGAAAAATATGTAGGAGAATTCATAGCACCTGAACGCGATAAATTTGTTCTAGCTACCAAGTATACTTTGACTACAAATCCTAATGATCCTAATGCTGGTGGAAATCACCGAAAAAATCTATTTCAATCTGTAAATGCCAGTCTCAAGAGATTAAATACTGAATATATAGATCTTCTCTGGGTGCATATTTGGGACTATATGACTCCTATTGAAGAGGTTATGCGTTCTTTGGATGACTTGATAAGGTCTGGAAAAATACTCTATATAGGAATTTCTGACGCACCAGCATGGATTGTATCTCGTGCAAACACGATTTCAGAATTGCGAGGATGGTCATATTTCATAGGTCTTCAAATAATGTACTCATTGATTGAACGAACACCCGAAAGGGAATTGTTATCTATGGCACGCTCGCTTGACATTGGAGTAACAGCATGGTCGCCTCTTGGAATGGGTGTTCTTGCAGGTAAATATAACAAAGATAACAAAAATAAAGAACCAAAAAGATTTGATCCGAATCATCCAATGGTTTCTACATTTGTAAATGAGCGAAATATATCAATTGCTAAAGAAGTACAAGCAATAGCTAATGAAATTGAGAAAACTCCTTCACAAGTTGCTCTAAATTGGATAATAAACCAAAAGAAGAAAGGAGTAATTATATCCATATTAGGAGTTAGAACTCAAGCTCAAATGATAGATAATTTGGGTTGTTTAGAGTTTGAGCTCGATTCCGAACAGATGAAAAGATTAAATGAAAAAAGCAAAATTGAGCTAGGATTTCCTTATGATTTCATATCTTCTGATGTAATAAGAAATCAGATTTATGGCAATCTATATTCATCAATAGAATATCATAGACTTGATATGTGAAAAATACTTTTTCTACAATATTTTGATTCTAGATACAAATTTGAGGATTATTCGAGTAGGTACAGCACTCATAGAATTCCTGTAGCATGGTTAGCCCAATTCAAAGAGGGTGGTCATGCGCTAATGTTTCAATATCCTGAAATGTTAAGCGAAATAGTAAATACATTTCTAAATAATTAACAAATAAATTTTTTTTAGGAATTTCCTTACTGAATTTTCTAAAAATAAATAATATAACAGATGAAAAATTAATAAATACTATAATAATGATGGTAATTGAAATATAAGTATTGAAATCAAAATTATTTTCATCAAATACAACAAACACATTTGAGGGGAATAGAAATAAAGATACAGAATCTTCCTCAACAAATAAAAAAGAGAATTTTAATCAATCAGCAAAAAGGTGTTGTTCATTACACGAGATGGACCATGTCTTAAAAAATATGCAAAAGATGTGGAGTATAATTGATTGATGATATTATTTGAAAATTTTAGATTTTAAGAATATTCATTTTAGTTTTTATTAATGTAATTAATAATAAGAATTACCTTAAATATATATTGAATAATTCATTTTTATATATTTTATTTTACAAGATATATAATGGAAAAGAATACTAAATTAGAAAAGGATAATATAGTAAATTTCAATAAACTTGACAATTCTAAAGATCTTGATATATTATTAGATCGTGTTGGTGATTCACAATTTGTCTTATTAGGTGAAGCATCTCACGGTACTTTTGAATTTTATAGGTGGCGTACGGAAATTACTAAACGCCTAATAGAGGAAAAGGAATTTTCATTCATAGCAGTAGAAGGGGATTGGCCTGATTGCTATAAAGTCAATAGATATATCAAAGGATTTCCTGATTATGACGACAACAACAGCAACAAAAGTGCATATGATGTTTTATATTCTTTTAATCGTTGGCCTACATGGATGTGGGCTAATAAAGAAATAGTGGAATTGGTTGAATGGCTTAAATTATATAATGATGAAAAGAAGCGAAAAAAACAACAACAAATACAGGAACAAAAAGATAGCAGCAATTCTGATTCTATTTCCACAAAAAAACTTATTGGATTTTATGGTCTCGATTTATACAGTTTATGGGAATCCATGGAGACAATTATAAAATATTTAGAGAAAATTGATCCAAAGTCAATTAAAAATGCTATTGAGGCTTATAACTGCTTTGAACCCTATGGAAAAGACGTAGAAAGTTATGCTCGTGCAACCGCATTCGTTCCTGAAAATTGTGAAGATGAAGTTATTGAAATGTTAACATCTCTACGCAAAAAGATGGACGATTATAGTAAAAGAGATCATAGAAATAGAGAAAAAGAAGAAGAATATTTTAATGCAGAGCAAAATGCTATTACAGCAAAGGATGCAGAATTATATTATCGTACTATGATCAGAGGAGATGTACAATCATGGAATATACGGGATACTCATATGATGGAAACTCTTGAACGCCTAATCACATTTCATGATGATAACAATAAGGAAGAGAATTCGAAGGCAATTGTTTGGGCACATAATACTCATATAGGTGATGCAAGAGCAACAGATATGTCTAAAGATAATATGATTAATCTTGGACAATTAGTACGTGAACAAAAAAATAAGAATAATACAGTATTGATCGGATTTGGAACATATAAAGGAAGTGTTATTGCTGCAAAACAATGGGGTGAAAAAATGGAACAAATGGAAGTACCTCCTGCTATAGATGAAAGTTGGGATAAGATTCTTCATAATCTCCAAAGAGAATCTGTTGCTGCTTCTGCTACTACTAATAATAAATTAATTATTTTATCTTATGAAAGTGATAATAATATTTTTGATAATAAAACAAACAATAGCACATGGAGAGGCCAAAGAGCAATAGGTGTTGTTTATAATCCACAATACGAAAAAAATAGAAATTATGTTCCTACTGATATATCTTCAAGATATGATGCTTTCCTATTTATTGATGAAACTCATGCATTACATCCTCTACATATGCAAACTATAAAAGATGAAGATCTTCCTGCAACTTTTCCTACTGGACTGTAAATAATTTAGCATGATCGCTATTTATTATTAGAAATTTTATTTTTTTTATATTATTTATATATAATTGTAGTAGTCCTAACCTTAGCATTGGTTGAAGCATTATTTCATTAAATATATTACTATTACTATTATAAGTTACTAAATATTTTAAACTTAATTAGTAAGATATATTTTTTATCTTATAGGCTATGGCTTTCTTTTATTTTCTTTTAAGTTCACTCCTAGTATATTTGAAAATACGGTATTATTATCTTTGATACTTCTCCTTAATATATCTATGAATGCAAGTAATCGGTTCAAATCACATCTCAGGTCAGTGTTTCTCCTGCAAAAAAATTGTACCAACAGGACAATGTCCAATAAAATGTTCAGTTGGACCGAATCTATTTACATTTAAGTCACTCTGAATATTGTCTTTTTAGTTTCAATAATTGTTGTAGAAACTGTTAAATCCACAAGAAAACTATCTGGACCCAATGTAACTGTTAGAGGAACAGTTGAACCATTGAAACGATTAGGATTTGGATGGTCACCGATTATCTGAATATTGTATATTTTAGGAAGTATTTCTGTCGTGATTCTATTACATGCCTAGGCACCACTTTGGGGAATAGTATC
This sequence comes from Nitrososphaeraceae archaeon, assembly GCA_025924135.1. Lineage (GTDB taxonomy): Archaea > Thermoproteota > Nitrososphaeria > Nitrososphaerales > Nitrososphaeraceae > TH1177. The sequence goes on from JAICEO010000073.1 coordinate 9,630, forward strand.
ATCTGGTGTAAATTTGATAGTTAAACTCACACTCAAGTTGTTGTTGTTGTCGATTCTGGTGGTAATTCAGAGTCAATTGATGCTGGGTTAACACTTGTATTCAATTACACATTGTAATGTTTGATTGGTTAGTACGTCCCTGATGTTATCGACTGTTACCTGTTTAGCTTTCTGTCCTGGGGGCCTTGTTTATACCCTTATTCTCAAATTGAGATTGCGTTTCCTGTTTTGATATATGATTAACTTATAGTAGTTCTTATTGTTATTAACCAAAAACTGCATGCGAAATTCAAATTGATATATACCCACCTCTAATAATTTTTCTAAAATTTTATAGGATCTCATTAAAATTAAAGAAAAAGAGATTGAAAATACCACAATGTAAACATTATTAATAAAATAAATGAAGTAGCAGAATATTATCTTCTTCATATTATTAGATGACAAATGCTTTTTTAAAGTTTTTCAAATGGTTATACAATACTAATGAACCTGATCCTAAGGAAAGAGAAACACCTACCTGCATGAAAGGAATAAAACAACTTCCTAGAAAAGAAATTTTAGCTTATAAACATCGACATATTAGACATACACATTTTTGTTTACTAATAATATTACAATAACGATAAAATAGTTAAACTAATAAAATGATAAAAATTGCAGACTAGATATGTTGTATAGTATTATACATTGTAATGCTATTGAACATTTTATTTTCAGAAATTAACAAATATTAAATTAATCCTCTTCTTCTTGTTGAGAGTCCTCTTCCTCTTCTTGTTCTTGTTCTTCTTGTGGAGTTTGAGATTCGTCATCTTCTTCTTGTTGTTGAGCTTGTTTTGTTTGTTGTTGTTCTTCTACTGTAATAGAAACAGTAGCCTCATTAGAGTCGCTTGTACCATCATTTACAATAAATGTAAAATTGTCCTCACCAGAGTAATCCTCGTCAGGAGTATAGGTTACTGTGTTAGTAGATGGGTTCACATTCCCTAATTGACCATTAGAAGGATCATCTACAATTGTAAATGACAAATTATCTCCATCTGCATCATTTGCATTTAATTTAATATTCAATTGCTGATTTTGTGATGTAGTAACGGAACCATCTTGAGCAATAGGTTCTGTATTAGGTGATTCTTCTACTTGTGGAGTTCGAGATTCATCAGCCTCTTCTTGTTCTGTTTGTTGTTCTCCTTTTATATCTTGAATTTCATCTCCAGTTTCTGGATCCATCTCTAGAAGTTCAGATGGTTTTCCTTCAACAGTATCTTCTGTTGTTACTGCAGTTTCATTGTCAGTAGGAGCTGTGGGTTCTTCTTCTTCAACAGCATCCTCCTCTGTTGTTGTTACTGCAGTTTCATTGTCAGTAGTAGGAGCTGTGGGTTCTTCTTCTTCAACAGCATCCTTCTCTGTTGTTGTTACTGCAGTTTCATTGTCAGTAGTAGGAGCTGTGGGTTTTTCATTTGCAGTTTCATTAATAAATGATTGAATATCAATATCAGGAGATTCAGATTCTGAAATTTCATCTGCTTGTTCTATTTCAAAATCATCTTCAGTGACATTTAACGGAAGTTCCTCTTTTTCTGTAGTGCTAATTGTTTGGTTGTCAGGTTCCGGTGCTACTTCCTGAGCAGCCAATATTTGCTCTAA
>JAICEO010000074.1 GCA_025924135.1 Nitrososphaeraceae archaeon
ACCAATTCTACTGACATTATCATTTCCCTATGTTAGGGATTGGCTAAACGAACATCCTTTCAGAAATGAGTCAGATGCTCGTTTAATCTGCAATACTGAAAATGGAAAACCTTTGCTTCCAGGTGCAGTATATGATACTATGTATCTGCTCAAAAAAAGGATTATCCGATTGCTAGAAAGTGAAGAGATTAAAGATAAAAAGGAAAGAGAAAAACTAAGATATCTATTAGCTACTAAAAAATGGAATCCCTATTGTATTAGGCATTCATCTATTACTTCAGATTCATGTTTTATAACACACAAATCCGTTATATATCTAGTAGTTAGAAGAAGAGCTATCTCTCTATTCAAACATTTATCATTGATGGAGAAATAATTAAAATGAAAGGAGGTGAACATCTGACAGTAAAGCTGAATAAACGGGCATTTGAGCATTCGAAACGACTAATAGAAAAAGGAAGCTATGTGTTTGATGAAAAAGATATGTGGAGTGAGCATAAACCATCTGCACAAGAAGAGAATGAGTATATTAAAAAGTATAATTTTGATGAATATGGGAAGTGGTATTTGGTAGTAGACGCAGATGAAAAAGAAGATACAAAAGGACGATATAAATTCCCTTATGGCGATTTTGCCAAAGTACATCGGTGTGGGGGTGCTGGCTGGAGAAAACAGGGCGGGACAATATAAGTATAATGATATTGAAACAGCAGCAGCACATTTACATGGCATGATTGATGCAGCAAAAACGACGTTTAGTAGTAAGAGTAAACCTATATAATATCCGATATTAATAAAAATAATATCTTAGTGATTTTATCCTTACCTAAATCTTTTACTACAGAAATCGATATCTCAGCTATCTTTAGCAGATTATCTTCTAATCCTTTTTGAATTTAGTATCTTATAACTTATCAAAATATAGAACTTAATAATATTTTCTAATCTTAGGTTTCCCGTACACGCTAATACCTACATATTATAATTAACAAATTGTTATCTATAATAATGAAATTTAACTAGAATGTAATAAAAAAATAGTATTGAGTTAAATTTTAACAATTATTTTATTATAGTCTTATCAAAGTAGTAAATAACTATAATTAAGCAACGATCCTAGGTCTTCTACCAATCCACAAATAGCAGCAAGAGGAAACAATGTTATGTTACCTAGCAAGATACACTCCAGGCAACAATCATCTATTTATTATATCTACCGCTCAACCATTTGGTATACCTGTAAACATCAGCAATAACCTTGGCAATTCTTTGGAATCAGAAATAACAGCAAGCTAATAAATAGAGAGAAATATCATCTTGCTCAAATTTTTTTACCAAAGTTTAAGACAAGCTGGTTATGTCGACATATAAATAAATAAATTTATTTATCATATTTCCAAGATTTAGAATCAAAATCAAATTCTTAGAAATAATATATTACATGTTATAATTTTTATTTGGCAATTTTTACAATATACACAAAAACTATTCTCAATATTATATAAGTATAAATTGAAAATTAAGAATTTATAGTAACTGTAAATGTATTTTTAACATGATTGTCTAGTGATACATCATCTGAGACATTTATTGTATATGGAAGAATAATCTTTGCGTTTGATTTACCTTCTTCCCAGGCTTTATATGTTATACCTGATAAATCAGAAATACGTTGAACTATTGCTTTCTCTCCTGTCTTCAATGTAACTGGTTCTGAAACCATCTTACATTCTGGAGCATTTAATTCTCTAACTTTATTATCAAACATTGCATAAAGTTCAGAATCACAAAGATTTGCTATAAAAGTAACAGGATAAGACCCTATATTAACAACAGTTGCACTTATACTAAACTTCTCTCCAACATGAATTTCATTAGGAATAGTTTTAACTTTTTCAAATTTTAGTATAGGTGACAAATTTATTGGTTCTATAATTATAGAGTTAGTTAAACTTTCATTTACACTTGTAGATTGAGAATTTATTACTATCTGTGGAACTAATAAAACAATGGTTACAACTATTGATAATATTAGACTTATTGCTATAAAAAGTTTCACTAAAGTATAAAATATGTTATGCTTTTATTTAAGTTTTACTTTCATTAAAAATATTCAATATTAAAAAAGCAAATTTTTATCCAAAGAATATTATGTCTATAACTTATTGTTGAAAGTAGAACCAATCAATAATTACAAATCATTCGCAAGTATATTATATATTTATAAAACAACAAGTTCATCTAGTGCCTAATTATGGCAAAGAACAAATAAAGATATTAACTATATTGTCTAAACATATATCAAGAGGTTCTGTTTGGAGTTCTTTGGACTGAAAAACCAAACTAGAGGATATGTGTTTTATGACATGAGCCTCAATGAACCTCCTCTTTTGGTACTTTGACAGCCCAACTATATCTCTGAGCACTTAAATTTTATATTATTTAAATACATTACAAAAGCTAAATAAAAAAAAGTTACCGAATTTAGCATTCTACTCTATTATTTTTTACAGATTTAAAATTCAAATCATAGACATAATGAATTGTTGACAAAATTAAATATAATAATTATTTCATTATTCATTTCTGAGCTAAGGAATGAATATTTCTTATATTTTTTAATTTGTAAATAATAGAAAGAATGTTTTAGGATAGTTATTTTAGCTTCTATTGTAGCATTATATTAAAATAGTAAATCACATTTCTAATAATATAGGAAATAGAAGCCGGATATAATATTATAAAAAAGTTTTATCAAGTTAGATAAAGGACAATGATAATGAATTTTATTAATTCTATATATATCATAATGAAATAATATGTACTATATTGACAAACCTAAGAAAAATTTTATTTATCATCTTATTTCTAACTGTCATTCTGTCGGTTTACTATTTTGTTATTGATAATAGTATTTATTATATTGTTGCCCAAGAGCCAACTCTTAAGGATCCAAATTTACAAGTAGAAACCATTGTTGAAGGATTGTCTTGGCCTACCAGTATGGCTTTTATAGATAATAACAATATTTTGGTTTTAGAAAAGGAAAAAGGAACTGTACGACTTATTTCAAATGGCATTTTGCAAGAGACACCAGTGTTGGAAGTAGATGTAAACAGTAGGAGTGAACGTGGACTTTTGGGGATTGCTATGATGAATAATGATAATGTATTTTTATACTACACAGAATCCCCCCAAAATGGTGATCAATTAAGAAATAGAGTTTACAAATATCAATGGAATGATGAAGAAAGACTTCTTGTTAATCCTACTTTGATTTTAGATCTACCTGCATTTCCTGGTCCAAACCATGATGGTGGGAAATTAATAATTGGACCTGGTAACTATCTTTATGGGGTAATAGGAGATCTTAATCATATGGGTAAACTTCAGAATGTTGTAAACGGACCAGATCCTGATGATACCGGAGTCATATTCAGGGTAAATCCAGAGGATGGTTCTCCAGCTCCTGACAATCCCTTTATAAATAATAATGATGGTGATCTATCATCATTAAACAAGTATTATGCTTATGGGATTCGTAATAGTTTTGGAATAGTATTTGATCCTGTAACTAATATTTTATGGGATACGGAAAATGGACCAAGTGAATATGATGAGGTAAATGTAGTTAAACCAGGGTTTAATAGTGGATGGAGGCAGGTTATGGGTCCAATATCTACAAGTGGTATTACAGAAGATGAATTAGTTAACTTTCCAAATTCAAAATATGCTGATCCTGTATTTAGCTGGCTTCCATCCATTGGAATTACAGATATTGAATTTCTAAATTCTGCAAAGCTTGGAGATAAATATGTGAACAATATTTTTGTTGGAGACATTGGTGATCTTACTAATGGAAATCTATATTATTTTGAAGTTAATGAGGACAGAACAGGAATAAAATTTGATAGTAATAGTAATAGTAATAGTAGTAGTAGTAGTAGTCAAACTGGACTGACTGACTTAGTTGCTGACAATGAACAAGAAATATCTGCAATAGCTCTTGGAACAGAATTTGGTGGAATAACAGATATTGAAACTGGCCAGGATGGATTTTTGTATATATTGACATTAGACAGAGAATCAGATGGTGAAGGTAAGATCTATAGAATTACACAGCTATTATGAGAATACGTTACCAGCAAGTAAAATACAAATTAATAGTATTTACTATATTGGACCCCTATTTTAGAACCTATATCGGTATTACTCTCTCTTGCATAAATTTCTATCAAGTTGACATGTTATCTGAAGAGCTAAAGAAATAATTCTAAAAATAGTTCTAATAATAAAAGCTAAATATAATGTAGTAGAACTCTACTACAAGGAAATCTCTACTCCGACCAACTTGATTAATATGTAGATGGGCCCTACTGTTAAAGGTGAACCAGACCAATTGACTTTTGTTTTAATTTTTCATATCCTTTCTTTGGACAATAGATTAAAATAAGTATATCACATATATATTATTCATGAAAAATAGAAGCAGAACAGAAATAGTATCAATGATACTAGAGGCAGCTAATGGAGGAGCAACCAAGACAAAAATTATGTATAAGGCTTTTCTTAGTTATTCACAATTAAAGGAATATCTTTCTGTTATGATTAAAAAAAACCTTTTAGAGTATAGTGATGGGACTAAAACATTCCGGACTACTGAAAAAGGATTAAACTTGCTAAAGATGCATAATGAAATTGATGAATTATTACATATTACTGCCAAAAACGATTAATTAATTTATTTTTTTCACCAGACAAAAATAGCGATACTGACTAACTCTGTGTGTCTTATATTCATTCAAATCTATTTATGATACATTAAACTTGGCAACTTTGTAGGCTAAAAGACAAGATTAATAGTCTAGAGTAATCTTTTTGATTGAATATAGTATTTGAGGATATAACCAGTCTTTGTCTCCTTTTGAAATTTGTGAATCTGAAAAGTCATCTCATCAATGGCTACATTTTCTACATAAATAAATAAGAAGTATGAGTGTAGAACAGGTCCATTTGAAGGCTTTTTTGTAAGTTCTGTTGAATTCTGTAAGTTTAATAAATTTGATGATAAGGAAAGAAAAGATATTAGATATAATAGAACAGGAACACAAGGTCCCACCAGGGCCCACCTGGCCCTCAGGGTCCACCAGGTCCACAATGCAAGTCAACTTGGGACAGTCGAAGCATCATGTGATTTAGAAGATATAGCAATAAGTGGCGGTGTAGAACATTTTTTTCCTCGTAACAGTCATATTATTTTGTTTGGCGATTTTCCATCAACCTCTTCAAATAGCACATGGAAGGGACAAATCCAATTTGATGGGACTGTCAAGCAGGAACTCTATATGCAAAATGTCTTGATAATCCTCCATTGAGGCCTTAAAACTCCATTTATTTTATATTTCCTAAGATAATTAAAGCATTATTTTATATATATAGCAACAATATTGGACTGTACAATATTAAGAAACATTTTTCAGTGTATTTGTGAGTAAAATAAATAGTAAGTCAAAACTGCAATAATCATTCTCTAAGCAAATTAAATAGTATATGTTACTGAATGATTCGACTAATTCTAAATATAATTAGAATCATCATCAGTAATAATCATGCTCAAGTCAGCAATTATTTTCGGACTTTTTTTGATAGGCTCATTGATAATGCTATCAATAATAGCAGCAATATCAATTGGTAACATGAAACTGTTTTCAAATGCAATGGCTATCGAGATGAATTCCCAAGTAGCTGATAATACTCAATTATTTGCCAATGATCAAACCAGTAATACGAACTCGATGTTTGATATAAGTCTATCCAATGTGATAGATGTTTTACCTAAACAACAGCCAAAAGCAGATCAACAAGATTCAAAGGTACCACCGGCTCACTCTAGCACAAACCAAATTAAGCCTGATAATCTTTATTATGTATGGGGGGTAGGTGCAAAAGGTTCCACCTTTGCAGTAGACAGAGCCACATGCGATGCTGGTGATATAGCATTATCTGGGGGAATAGAAGGTGCAGAATTTGATAGTTATATTGAACGTATAACGGATCGTCCAGATGTAATTAACGAGACTGTTCCTCCAGGACATCCTTTTGACTCGTGGTTAGTAGCAATAGAAGGTGATAGAGTATCAGTAACCGCCTTTGCTCTATGCTTTGACAATCCACCATTGAGACCATAACCAAAATCTATTTTCTTATTTTTTGTTCTAACAATAAAAAGAATTAATTTTTAAACTAATCAATTCTAATTCTTCTTCATGCCACAGTATATCTAAAATATTGTGTTGAACACAAATAATTTAAAATTAGTTTCCAACAATAAAAGCTATATAAAGTTAATAGGCTATTTACAATAGACTCTCTTTTAGAACTGATATCGGTATTCCTTCCCTTTTACTTTTATCATTTAAGATGAAACTATTTTTAATTGTTTAATAATTTTACTTACTATTGTCAGGTTTAGAACACACTTTTTTATGGGTCGTTGAAGCTAATGATGCTCATTTAATACAATCAATCATTCTTTGCAACAAATGTAGGTAAAAACAATGCATTAAAAATAGTACCTCTCATCACGTACTCTGATGTTATCGAACAGTGTAAAAAATTCGAAAATTTCTAAATATTTGTAGTATCTTGAATTAAAATCTTTTCATTTTATTCAGAAGTCAATTTTTTTATAATACGTTTTAATACCCTGTAAGATATGATATTTTTATCAGCTATTTCTGGAATATTGTAAAAGTCAATTTGTTGTCAGTAATCAAAACAAATACTGTTAGAGATTCTAAACCATTATGACGTTTTGGTAATATGCCTCTTACAATGGTATCACAAACAAAATCTGAATCAGGTTTAACAAAAGATGCTATGTGACCTCCTATTGTTAGTTCAATTGTTTGTTTTCTTGTTTTTCTTATTTTCTTTTTATTATCATCATTACTAGATAAAAATTCGACAGTGTAACCAAAAATTTCAGAATAAGAATGGGCTCATAATGCTAGTTACAAATCAATGTTACCAATCCAGATACCAACACTGATAGATCCTTCTACAATTCAGTAATTACTATATTTTACCACTTTCATTACTATTACTCCTTCCTATTTTGAAATTTAAATCCTTATTCATTTATTAAAATTCAGACCACCAAACTTTTCTTTCCACACTATTAAATAGTCTATAAAAAATGTTGCGCCAGCACCTGCCAGTGAAAATGCTATAATCGTAGAAAAATCAATGTGTCCATTATGAGCAAGTGAAACTATGTATTCATGACTAAATATTATTATAAATACAATGATAGCAGAAATTCATGCTACAGATATTGCCTTGCTAGCCTTTTCTTTTCCAGTGAGTGTTTTAAATAACATTTTTTTAGAATCTACTCCATTCATTCGAGTAATATAACGTCTGAGACTTTCTTGTTCCTCTGTGGAAAATACTATCGCTTTAAATTCAATACGGTAGTTGTACTGATTGTCAAGCAGATTTTCTTCGACAATCTTTCCATTTTCTTTTTTTTCTTTAATCCATATTCCTGAGGGATTTTCAATATCTGTTATGCTGTGATGAAGTAATAATCCTTCAATAATGTAGTCTATTTCTACCTCTTCAACTCGTATAATTACCTCTATCTCCCAATGCATTAATGAACACTAAGAAATTTTAAAATATAATAAAGTTAACTAACTATAACTATAATTAATTGAATTTATTTTTATATTTTTATTATTATCAAGTTCCCAAATTTGGTTTTTAACTTTTTTGATATCGTCTTTTGATCCATGAACAGTAACTAAAATCCCCCCATTTGAATCATCTTCTGTCTTTGATACACGAACAACATTAGGCATATTAGTAATATTTTTCATGATCATGGCACGACTCTTTCCTCTACATTCTACCATTATTGTACCATGTAACTTATTCTCACTTGTACTGCTCATACGATTATAAGCACATTCTTGGTATAATTACATTGCTCATAGATTATTTAAAATTACAAGACATTTTTTTAACCCTTCATAGTCTAATAGTAAATGGTATTATAACATTATATTTTGTATATATCAGAATTAAATTATTACATGGTAAAATTACAAAAAAATATTGCTTACGAATACAAAACAAAAACTGAAGAAACCAAATCACGAATTACTATCATATTATCAAACTCACAGGTGTTGTATTTTATTAGTTATTTATATTATTGAACATTGAAACCATGACTATTCAACTCCCAACGGCCCCGCAGTTTGTAGGGCCCCACTATCTGCTAGCTGACAATATAATGTTAAAAATAAATTCGTATAATAATTAATGAAAGATGGTGTTATAAGTATACGAGATTGATGTCCATCCAGATAAATAAGGCATATGAAATGAAAAAAGAAAATATGTAATATTTACAATAAATTGAATTTTATTTGCAAATATATCAATACTTAAGCCTTATATACGCTTTTTGCATATATAGTACTATGTTTTGTAATGTATTTAGTAAACTGTTTGGGAAAAAAGAGAAAAAAGATTCTAAAAATGATAAAAAAACCCTTGAAAATGTGTAACTAATGTGGAATCAAAATAATATTGCTTTGATGCATTCAAGTAGGTTCCTAAATTTGATCATATATCTTTAGCCAATTTTTTTCTTTTGTCTATCAACTTGTAAATTTGTATTAGTTTCGAAATATGATTTAACTATCTCTGCGTCATTTGTATCTCCCATTGTTGCTCCAAAATAAAAAATGGATTTATAAAATAAAGATATGCTTGTTATTATAATGATAAAATTTTAAAAAACTGGGACATTAATAATATTAACAATTAATTGTTAACTTCCCGATGTTTGAAATGAGCTACGAGGGACTAATTTTTTAAAATCAATTATTATTACTTCAATGAAGTATCAAAAACTTATATTAGATGAAAATACAAAGTTTAATGATGCAATTATAGATGATCCGAATTTTATTGATCATATTAGTGAACAAATAAAATATGTATAGCAAAAGATCGAAGATAAGAAAGAATTAAAGATAAAACTAAAAGAAAAAGGAATATCAGATGAAGATATTGAAAATCTATTAAAAACTTAAGTTACTTACATAACACTAAATTCTTTCTAATCTGCTCTAAATAAACATAGATAATACAGATAAATTAAATTTATTGTGAAATTGGATAACCTGTAAATTCAATAAAAATAGAGGCAAAAATGCCTCTCAACCCGACAGTATAATTACAAAAATGTTAGGAGTTTACCTAGAATTGAATAATACAGCCAAAAAAAAACATAATTTGATATTTATCAATAATTTTGATGATTCATAAAACTTGCAAAGATAGATAATAAATGGATATGCTTACTGATAACAATATGATAACAATAAGAATAGATGAGTCTACATAACAATCAAACGATTAACTATTCCATATACTTGCTGATCTCCAAAATGATTGTCTGTTTGTTTATCATTTGGATCAATAGTTATTGTACTGCCTTTGGACATGATTATTGATAAATCTACATTATTCCATATAGTTTTTCCATTTATTTTAATATCAGCAGTTCCATTAATTGATAAACTATTATTATTTGGTGTAAATTGAATCATTGCGTTCTCATTTGTACTAAAGTTTGTTATTTGATGGATGTGTCCTCTAGAACCATCCATAGGAGATGCCAAAAAATTTGCTTCAAAGTTTGTTAAAGTTCCATTATGGACATTTAAAATCCAGTCTCCTGTTAGTATTACTTTGAATGCATTTGTTATATTAAATTCATTTTCAGGAACTGTTAATACTAGAGAACTTATTGTCCCAATGGACGAAAAAGTAGTAGTACTATTAGCATTTATGCTGCTATTGCTATCTGTTATAGATTGAGAGTGCAATAACATTTTTTGATTAGTATCTTTCTCTATTTGTGCAAATATAGTAAATGAAGATGATTCATAACCAACACCATTGCTACTGATTATGGAAACTGCTATAACTATTATAGATAATGATAACAAAACAAGTTGTTTTTTTGATGTTGTTGGAATTTTTACAATTTTTAATGATGATGTCACTGCTTTAAACATTAGTATTATTCTAGTTCGTTTAGAAAATACCTAAATAATTATCTTACTATCTACTCTACTTATACTAAAGATATCTATTGTTCCTTTGGGTATAAGGTAAAAGTAGAGGCAAAAAGCCTCGCAACTCCACACATAATTATAAGTGATCAATGATATTTAACACTGAAACCATGACTATTCAACTCCCGAGAGGCATTACATAAAGTTCATTTAATACTTATTATTTGTTAAAAATTATACTATCTAGTTTATAGTAAATATCTTAAACATTAATTCTATTCTTCTTAGCAATAAATCAATTACTCTTTGTTCTATTAATTTAGTTCTAAGTTACAAAAATTTTTCTATAGTAATACATATACATTCCATTCCTCTTATTTGAGTAACTAATTTGACAAGTAATTTCATTATCCTCATTAGCAATATTCAAAAATTTTTTGATACTGCCCTACTCTTTTGTTTTTAATTATAATGATTCATATTTGTAATTAAACTAAATAAAAAAAACTATTATTATTAGATATATTAACTGCTAATGTTTTGCCTCATATATTATATTGAATGGTGTCTGAGTTGCACGTCTAAATTTAGTAAATCCAGCTTCTTCTACGACCTCTTTTATTCTCTTTTCGCCTGCCTGGGCTCCTAATGCAGGTCCATTATCTGCTAAAGAATTTGGAACACATACAAGAGTAGATGCTGCATAAAATGTTCTGCCTACCAAATTAAGATTATCTTCTAACTTGTCATTAGCCATTGGTTCTATTATCATACAAGTTCCTTCTGGTTTAAGTGACAGTTTTGCAAACTTCATTGCCCCTACAGGATCACCCATATCATGTAAACAATCAAAAAAAGTAATTAGATCATAATCATTGCCAATTGATTCATCATTTGCAGAGACTGCAGAGAATTCTAAATTTCTTGTTACTCCTTCTTTCTTTGCTTGTTCTCTAGCTTGTTCAATAGATGGGGCATGATTATCAAAGCCATAAAAT
>JAICEO010000075.1 GCA_025924135.1 Nitrososphaeraceae archaeon
CAAAGAAGAAGAAAGCAATTAGACAAAAAATTAGCTATAAATATAAGATAATAAATAAAATAGAGATAATAAAACCAAACAACATCAATTTTTTTATTTTAAATAAAATAACAATAAAATGAAATATAACACTTCACAATTAAAAATAGAGATTAATAAAGTTACTATTTACTTCAAAGTCTAAAATAAATAGAGTAAAATTAAAATATCGAAATGATAGTCAAATCGACAAATTTTACTTTTCTCCTCTTATGTAATCTTTAATGTCTTGATATAAGTAATCATATCATTAAATTTTCCGAAATTAAGATAAACTTTATCATATTTTTCTAATATTTGAATTTGAGACTTTGGTGCTAATTTTATCGCATTACCACCTACAATAATAGGCCTATTAAAAGATTGACGGATTTCTTTTATGAATCTAATGACTGAGTTGATATTATCTTCTAAAGTAACAGATATGATAATTATAATGGGATCGATATTATACAAATACGATTCAATAGAATTTATTGGAAGAGGTGAAGTAATATTATAAACGTCGTATCCTTTTTCCAGTAACAAAGATTCAATTATTTTACAACCTATGCTATGTAGTTCCCCTTCTGGAGTACATAATATTATTGGTCTATTAGTTGATGAACTTTCTGGAATTTTTTTATTAATGTTTTTTTGGTTAATTAGATCAATTAAAGTAATGGTTGCATTACTGCATACATGTTCGGTTGCAACATCTATTTCTCCTTTTGCCCATTGATCACCTATCTTATATAATATAGGTATCAATAATTTCTCATAAAAATCTAATAATGAATAAATAGATTTTGTATATTCATTATATATCTTGATTAATTCATTTAGTTCATAATTTTTTAGTTTCTCGAACAATCTTTCTTGTAATGATTCATTTAATTCCATAGAATTTTCAAAATTGAGATTGTGAGAATCTAAAAATTTTACAATTGCAGATTCATTTCGGTATTCCTCAGGAATTTTATTGATATTTACCTGCGATATAGGACCTAAATATTGTTTTGTAATTTGTTGAGATGTTCTTTTTTCTTTATTCCATCGACTTTCAACTATATATGCATAATCATTATTTTTTACTTTTTTTATTCTAATATATACCATCTATATTGTAATTTATTCATTGTAAGCTTATAACATATTCCTAGTTATATAATCTAGTGCCAACTAAATATTAGTTATTAGTTATTATTATATTTATATTTAGTGGATGTTGAATTAACATAATAATTCATTTTTCTTAAATTTTTATTTTTTTTCAATAAATAAAATTTCTTTAGATAATTTATAGCACTTTTTTAGTTAATTAAATATTCATATACTTATTATATTAAGTTACTAAACTTTGGTCTACTGAGAATTCAAGCCTTGTCGATCAACCATTGTATGGTGATTAGTTGTTTTCATCAACTTCTTTTGCAATTCTTTTTTATATTGTTTATATACTGGGATATTATAACTACTAATAATACTTCTAAATTTACTTATGACTTTTTATCTACTTTTTACTTTCCCATAATGCAAATGTGTTGTACTCTGTATCTATGCCTACCTCAAAGATATACTAGCCATATTTAGTATTATTAGTATCAAATTCTCAAGTTCTTTCGAGACATACAGAGGATAAGCAAACCATCGTTATAGTCTGAATGATCCTGAATTGAAGAACGTTCTAGTACCAGTTCAGATTATTACAATTCAATTTACATAATTGATTGTTAATCTTTTTACTGATTTTCAAATATTTTGTATTTCAAAAACATAATACCAAAACACCATAGACAGGCATATTACCTAAAAAGGAAGCCATAATCTGTATGCTTCTGTATATCAAACAGTCTACTCTAGTCTTAGGCATACATATACAGGCTATGGTTATTACTTATTGTTATTAGTCGATTAACCTAGTTTACCAATTTTTAAATAATCTAAAATCCATAAACTTATACTCTTAACATACCTTGAGAAGCATTAGAATAGCCATAGTCAATAACTAATACCTGATTTGTATTGGTTAATCCCTGTTATTTCTTTCTTCATCAAAACTTGTCCATTTCCAGGATCTACTATGACTTTATATTTTTTCATGTTTTCATCTACTACCGTTATCTTGTATACTAGATATCCATGTGCAGGAGTTAACTCTGCTTCCTTGACGAAAGAATTTGCTCCAACATTTGTTTGTGCTGCTTTTATTGCTCCTATTATATCAGTAGTTATTTTAGATTTGAATGCTTCTGCTATAGTGGTGCCTACATCAATTGTTCCATTAAAATTCATCATTTTCATTCCTTCTGATTGATTTGACATCATCATACCTTCGTCATCCCATATCTTTGCCCATCTATTAATAAATAAATTAATTAGTCAGTCTATTATTCTAGCGATATCATAGGTAAGTTATTATATGTTTAAGAATGACTAGATTTTTTTTAATTCACATATATTGAATAAAAGAATACGAACGTTAAAATGTATTAGTCATAAACTTGTGCCTCTAGTGTTTTTTATTGAGTAATTAGAACTATATACTATAATAATGGTTCGAATAAAGAATAAATCATAAAAAATAAAAAATAAAAAATAAATCTATTACTCTAACGATTACTATTACCTACAAGCCTAATAACAACAAAAGGTTCATTGAGGCTCATGTATGTATTCCATGTCCTCTAGTCTGGTTTTTCAGTCCAAAGAACTCCAGACAGAACTCTCTTCTTGTTTAAATAAACTTATCTTAGAACATATAATTAAAATAAACAAGCAATTAAAATTTACAAAATGTTCAAAATATTTTATTTTTAACTTAAATGCCTGTCTTGTGAATCTAAAATTAATAATATCCTTAATATCAATTCTGTGGTTGGATTGGATCTTCGATCTTTTCTTTTAGCAATAATCCTGCAATACTACAATTAAAATAACGCAAGAGGAGAAACAACATTGAAAGTAATTTTAATAAATCTAAGTAAATTTGTTCAAGCATGTAAGCAATTTTTTTCTCTGAAGAACAAACATCAAAATTTAGATTTTTCGACATCTAAAATAACATGTCGTAAAATAATATATTTGATCCATCTTGAATATCAATCATGAGGGAATTATTATCAATCGAGATTGATAAAATAAGGTATTGATAAATAAATTTTTATACTATAATTTGAAATAAATTTTAGGAAATTAAAAATTGATGAAATGTTCCTTTTGTAAGCACAATTTATTATATATCAATAAATTAGAAAGTAGAACAGGTCAGGAAATGATACTTTATAAATGTAATGACTGTAAAGTCCAATATAAAGAATATCATTTTTAAAAATATTTTAAAAGCTAGCTTTATATTTAATAAGACTTAAAATACGATAGTTAATTTTCTAGCATATATTGTAACTTGATAAAAAAGATATAAACTATACTTACAGTAAACAAATACATAATTAGCAGTATGATTTTATTTTCGAAAAGAAAAAACTATATCTTTTTTTCAAAAAATTGGTTAACGTTGATGTAATGGAAGAATTTGAACTAGATATTATGTATTCCAAGGGAAAATATCCATTGGATACAGTTTTTAATAACTTTTATAAAATTTTGAGGCGCCGAAAATTTGTGTTTTAGTCTATTTAATTTTATATCTACAATTAGACCAATTAGACCAATTTCTTTAAATTTTTTAAATAATATACACTTTATGAATGATGTACATAGTCCTAAATTTTAGGAGGAAGGTTAAAAATAATGAAAATCCTTTATGGAATAATAGAAATCCTAAATCCCAAAGAGATACAAATGCTGCTGAAGTAAAAAATCTATATTCAATGATAAATGTCGAAGATGAATTATTTCTTATATTTCTTATAGTTATTATTATTTAGAGTAGACGAACAAATGTGGCACCATAGTAATAAGGGCAATAAAAGCATTAAATTTACTGATGATTCACTAAAATGTTGTGTAGGTTTTATAGAATTTCAAAATGCCACAAACAATACTGATATAGCCGATGATTCCTCAAATATACGCGAGTACTATTCTACTGTTATAAACTCACTCTCTCAAATAATTAACCGTTATAACGGTAAAATTGTAAAAAGTCTAGGTGATCGTTTATTGTGTTATTTCCTAAACTTTTCAGATCTTAATAATGAAAAAGCAATTGAAGATGTAATTCAATGTGGATTAGAGATTTTAGAAAAGCGAGAAGATATGAATCATGAATTATCGAAGAAGAATAATAATTTACCTCTAGTAGAGAGCTACAAGATTAGTTTAGATTATGGGGTAGTAGACTTAGCCTTAGCTGGAGATAATTATCAACTAGATATATTTGGTTCAGCAGTAAATATCTGTTCAAAGATTAATTCTTCTTCTGTAACTGGTAAAAATGAAATAATTATTGGAAATAATTTTTATAGAATTTTAAAATCTTTTCCTAATATTTTAAACAGATATAATTTTCTAGATAATGGTGAATTCAAAGTAACAGAAAACATTGGATATCATACATATAAAATAAAGAGAAGTAATACCTTGTTGCAGAATGATGATAATGATACTAATAGTATACACTCTGTTATGATGGAGAAACAACTAAACTTATATGAAGATTTTATAGAAAATAAGAATAACAAAAGAGAAGGCTTCTTTTTCCATAAAAAAAAGAAAAATAAACGAATAATTATAATTGATGATGATGAAGATATTCTTTTTACTTATAAAAGCTTTCTAAAAGATTATGATTATCATATTGCTTGTTTTACAGATCCTACTCTTACACTAAAATATATAGGAGATCTTTCAAATTTTGATAATTTACTAGTCATACTTGACATCAGAATGAAAAATTTAAATGGATTTCAATTACACCAGCAAATAAAAGCTATAGACCCAACAATCAAGATTCTTTTTGTAACAGCTTTAGATATATTAGATGAATTATTAAGTATCTTTCCCGGAATAACAAAAGGACAAATTATGAGAAAACCTGTTGATAGAAAGGTTTTTATAAGTACTATAAAAAATTTGTTAAATTAAAAAAATATTATTATTTTTAAAGACATTTTTTAAACTACAAAAGTATATTAATAATCAGTTGACATATCTCTTCCACTTGTGCATCTATGAATAAGTTTATAATATTTACTTCAGCTAAAGGTTAACAAATAAATATCTATTCTATTGCATTTTATTCTATAGTCGATCATATTAAATATTTTTTCATTATTCTCATTCATTAATTGTTCTCATTTTCTTCAGGAAATAAACATATGTTATTGTAAATATTATATTTATAGAAAGCCATAAGAGTTATTGCAAATACAAATATTGCATCACTAAAGATATTACACGTTCTACTTTAATAAATGGAGTAAATGACGCTGAAGACGTGTTTAAAATCTAGTGATTAAGACATTAAACGATTGTATTATTTCTTGTGGTTCTTTTATAGTTAAGCCTTATTTAGTTCAAAAATTAAAATAATTATAATAGTAATTTGATAGAATGTAAAAGCGATATAGTAGAAACTTTGAATAATTCAAGGATAGCTAGATTGGCAACGGTTGATCCTGAGAATAATCAACCTTATCTTGTTCCAGTAGTGTTTGCTTTTGATGGTAATAATATTTTCATTCCAATAGATGATAAACCTAAAAAAACAATAAATTCAAACCAATTAAAAAGAGTAAAAAATATACAAAAAAATCCTAACATTTCTTTTTTAATTGATACATATGATGATGAAGACTGGAATAATCTTTCTTATTTGATAATCCAAGGTAAAGCAAGAATAGTGGTAAATAGGTTAAAAGATAAAAACACTACTATAAATACAGCCCATTCCTTATTATCTGAAAAATATCTTCAATATAAAAAATTGGTAGGAATGGGGGATAGTTGCATTGTAATTGATATTCAAAAGGTTATAAAATGGAAATATTCCAATTAAAAAATAGCAATTCAGAATGACAGTATTTAGAAAGGACTTGGATTGTTAATGATCTTAACTAGCTATAATAATGAGTACTTTAGGGAATAATACGAATCTGTAAAAGATCCTATTGTTGATTATAATATCTCTTTATAGTATAAAAACTAATTAAGAATAAATATGAAAGTAGGATTAGTCGTTCCTCAAGCTGGAGTAAATGCTACCAAAGAAAATTTAATTACATTTATTCATCTTGCAGAAAGAGAAGGATTTGAATCACTATGGGTATATGATCGAATGCTATATGCTATTAATCCTCAACAGCCGTATCCTGGTACCCCAGATAAAAGAGAATGGCCTGAATCTTTTAAGAATGTTTTAGATCCATTAACTACATTAGCATTTATTGCAGCTAATACTTCAAAGGTAAACTTGGGAACTTGTATTATTGACATGATATTCCACAATCCTATAACTCTTACAAAAGAATTTACTACAATCGACATTTTATCTGAAGGTAGAACAATTTGTGGTTTTGGTATTGGATGGTCAAAAGACGAGTACCTTGCAGCAAATATCCCTTATGAGAAAAGAGGAGAAAGAGCAGATGAAATTCTTCAAGTTATGAAAAAGGTTTGGACAGACGATATTGTAGAATTTAATGGAGACTTTTACAAAATTCCAAAATCAATAATTGGTCCAAAACCTATCCAAAAGCCTCATCCTAAAATTTTACTAGGAGGATTTTCACCAAAGACATTTGAGCGTATGATCAAATATGGAGATGGACATATAGGAGTTTTAGCAGGATCATTTGAATATTTTACCAATTCAATTAAAATGTTTAATGATGCTATTGAAAAAAGTTCAGGAAGAAGAAATAGAAAGGATTTTGATCTAACTATTCTAACATATCCATATCTTTTTACAAGCAGCTCTGAAAATGATCGTTCTAGTCATCGTCCTCCTCCTATGACTGGAAGAACAATAGATGAAATTGGTTCGGATTTATCTAAACTCAAAAGTTTTGGAATAGACAGGGTAATTCTTGCCGTTAATGCAGAAAAGGATTATGATGTAAATGAAACTATTGAATTTGTTAAGGAACTAAGAAAGTTCTGCGAATAATGATACAACAGTATTTTTCATCAATTTAAGAATTGGTGGATATTATTGTTATTCATCCATTTATTACAATAATAATTATTACAAATATTGATTTAGTATAAAATAGTATTATATCTTGTATCGATTGTTAAGTTCAATTTTTAAGAGTATTTAAGAGTTATTATTGAACTATTTAGAATGAATTACTATTACTTTTTCTCTACTGAATTTAGAATACGCTGATCTATGAGGTTTATGATATCTTTTATAATATTTGATTATTAATAGGAACTTAGAACATTAGATAGAATATTTATTGTTCTCATGTATTGTTCTAAATCTAAAAATATGCCAGGCAACAAACGTACAAGTCATAGTTATTCAGGACTATATCCTATTCTTTGATAAAAATCTATCAATCAACAATTATCAATAAAAAATTAATACGTGACAATATAATTATGTTAAAATGGAGAAAGACGATAATAAATCCTACATTGATATTGTGGATGTTCCCCCAATAGAGACCGAAAGTCTTTTTATAGTAAACGAATCATTAGGTTCCACAGAGCTTTCAAAGGAACAATTTAACAGTCTTTTTAAAGGAAGAAATCTGGTTTTCATTTCTACATTATCTGCTGATGGATTTCCTCATATCACTCCGGTATGGGCTGATATAGATGAAGAAAATGATATAATATTAGTAAATACCTCAGAAGCTGCAGTCAAAAAAAGAAATGTATCAAGAAATCCTAGGGTTGCGTTATCTGTAGTAGAACAGTATAATCCATATAACATGGTATCTATCAAAGGCATAGTCAAAGAACAAACTTATGATAATGCTGATGAACATTTACAGAAACTAGCTAAAAAATATTTAGGGATTGGAAAATACTATTATAGAAAACCACAAAACAAGCGAGTTATTTTAAAAATAAAGCCAGAAAAAATAATTGGACTTTCTCTATGTCCTGCTTTTTATTTCTTGGCATATTATCCTTGGAGAAAATAAATAATGATAATATAGGTATTGCTATTGTATATATTCTATATAAAGATATTATTTTGAAATCATCGCTAACTTGATAGCTAATTAAATAAAATAACATTCTATTTATTAAATTTTATTTATGTTGCTGTTGTTTTTATTTATGTTGCTGTTGTTTGAAATCTAGTTGGTAAATAAATATAAAACAGTCATATATAGAAAATATAAGAAAAGATAATGTCTGTTTTATACATATTTGTGGCAATCCCTTAAATCCGTACCACTATCACAATTTGGTAATAAAATTGGAGCAAATATTTTATACTGATTTTTATATTAATAAAGTGACCAAGTAGAAAGTAGAAATCAATAGCTGGGATGATGGTTGATTTCATTAACTAAACAGATTCAATAACTAAAAATGAAAGCTTAGAAACTTCGATTTTTCATAAGAAACAGATCTTGGTAACATAATATAATAAGTTTTAGAATGAATTTTGAGTTAATTTTCTTTTTAAAAATTTATATGATCAATATTTCAATGAGGATGAAATTTTAAAATCTTCTCATTTTGTTGTTTATAGTTCAAAGAATCATAACTTTTTTTAGGTAGATTCTATATAGATAGGATTGTATGCCTAAGGCATATATTCTAATTAATTGCGAGTCAGGCTATGAAAGTCTTGTTGCTAAAAATATTAAATCAATAGATAATGTATTAGCATGTAGCATTGTTTATGGACTATATGATATAATAGTTGAAATAATATTTGATACTTTAAAACAATTAGAATATATAATTAAAAAAAGGATTAGGAAAATTAGCAACATAGAATTGACTATGACATTGATTCCTTTCGCATTTGAATTAAAATGAAGTATACCTTTATTTACTAAATAAAATAATCATCCTGAGACTGACCCAAATTATGTAAAAATAATCTTCAATTTAGTTAAAAATTACCATTTAATATTATTTAACACCTCTAAATACTAGAATCCTTCTCCTTATACTCCAGATGATATACACAATAAGGTACTCGTATTGAAAAAGAATGGTAATATACAAAAATATAATTTTCATAATTCTAATCTTTATACATACGAAAATTGCAACTAGGTTAGTCCTTTTTTATGGTTCATTAATATTAACAGGACAGCTGAAGGTATATTTTTGTATAAGAGAAACTCTTCTCTCTTTTAACAACTGTAATAAAAATATCTTATCCTTTGTATTACCTCTCTAATTATATATTACATATATTATTTAATGAATTATCATTATAGGACAATCGACGTTTTCTGAAACTTTTCTTGAAACACTACCCAATGCTCTAATTTTTGAAATTTCACTCAATCGCTGACTACCAATAATAATAAGATCTATTTTGTTTTCTGATGCAAATTTAAGAATTTGTTCGCTCACAGGTTGTTCATCAGCTAATGCGGCGATATTAAATTTTATATTTTCTTTTTCTAGTACAGGATTTATTTTTTCTTTTGCCATTTTTATCCAACCGTCCTTTAATTTCTTTGCAATATTTCTTCTTGATTCTTCTATCCATTGTCTATCATGATCTAAAATTAATGATGGTGGAAGAGGACTATGTTCTATTATATGTAATATATAAAGCTCAGCATTAAATGCTTTGGCAAATTCTTTAGATTTCTCAAGAGCTTTATTTGAGATTTCTGTACCATCATGGGGAAGTAAAATTTTACTTGTCAACAGAATTTCTCTGCTCCTACACTTTTTTCATTTATTTTACAAGAACATTTATGATTTATGTTCATCTATTAACATATCTATAACCTCATAAATAAGAATAGGGATTAAATGGAAAATATTAGCATATGAATAGTATATAAGACAAAGAACCAACAAACTTTATCCTTATCGAAATAGGTAAAGAAGATGAAATATTGATTATTAATAAGTTGATAATCCTATTTTATAAAAGATTAAATCACGCAGAATTCAATGTTCACCCAAAATAGATATCTCTCACTATTATATTTCGATTTTATTCAGTTATATAAACTTGATATGGCAAATTGTTTTCCAGATCAATATATTTCCATCCAGTTTCTTTTATTACCTTCATTTTATGAAACTTTGATTGTAGTGTAGGATGTAGCAATTTATATACATTATTTCCAACAGTTATTTTGTTTGGTCCGGTTAGGGACGTCATTTTTGCTGCCACATTCATAGGGTATCCTATCAGATCAATAGGTGCGCTTTTATCAAATTCATATTGTATAGCCAAATTCTCCCCTTCATCTATTCCTATTTTAACAGCTAATTTTGGATAATGAGCTTTATCTTTTTCTAAAATTGGATTAATACATTCTTCTATTGTGTTAATCATTGAATTTGCACATTGAAATGCAGTATCACAAGAGAGATACTTATTATAGCCACTTGGAAAGAATGCAATCACTGCGTCTCCAACGTATTTTAATAGAAATCCATTATAATTTTTAACTACGGATGAAAGTTCATGTAAAAAGGCTTTGATTATCTTTGCCATTCTTTCTACAGGTAAAGCCATACTCATCTTTGTTGAGCCTACTAAATCGGCATACATTACAACAAGAGAAAGTTTAGAATCAACATAATTAAGAAGAAATTCCTGTCCTCTGCTTAGTGATGTATTGTATTGATAATGTTCATACAAAACACTCTCAAGCATGTCTTGTCTTGGTGTTTCCTTGAATGTTATTTTTTTCATCTTTATTATTATTCTCTATTTCTATTGATCTTTCTTGTTGTTGTATCTTGTCACGATTTGCTTAGTAATATTATAAATAATATCTCTTTCATTATTTTCTTGTTCTTTTTTTTAAAAGATCCTTCATAAAAACGATTAAACATCATTTCTGCTTTCAATTGTGAAGTGTTATATTTCATTTTATTGTTATTTTATTTAAAATAAAAAAATTGATGTTGTTTGGTTTTATTATCTCTATTTTATTTATTATCTTATATTTATAGCTAATTTTTTGTCTAATTGCTTTCTTCTTCTTTG